>NZ_JBICXU010000022.1:0-123762 GCF_043200435.1 Streptomyces sp. NPDC048416 | reverse complement strand
CCCGATAGCTCCGCTATCACGACGTTCCGACGCCTTGCGATGCACCGCACCAGGCGCCGCACCCTGACCGACCCTGATCCACCAGACACCCCCTAGTCCCCGCCGTCCCCGCCGCCGCTGTCTCCCCCGTCCCCTCCGCCTCCGTCGCCGCCCCCGTCTCCGCCGTCGAAGCCCCAGCCGTCCGAGCCGCCCGCTTCATTGTCCTCGCCGCCGTGGCCCAGGTTGCTGAACCAGGGGCGGTCCCAGGCGTCGTCCGAGGCGACCGGTTCGCCGGCCCTGGGTGCTTGGCGCTGGATCCGGAAGCGGGCCGTGCCCGTGGTGTCGCCCAGGCCGAAGGTGACGGCGAAGGCCTGGGCCATGACGGCGTCCAGGGGGTCCGCGCTCTCGTAACGCACGGGTGCCAGGGGCAGCAGCACCGTGTCGGGGTCGAGTTGGGGACGGCGTGGCGGTCGCTCCAACAGGGCGACCTTCTGCTCGTCGCGCAGCAACCAGGAGCTGTTGTAGTTGGCCCGTCGCAGTTCCCATACCCCCTGCGGCAACCGCGCCCGTGCGTAGCTCTTGGACTTGCGCAGCTTCTTCTTCAGGACGAGGGACGCCGCCATGTCCCCGACGGTCATCCGCAGGCCCTGCGCCTGATCGCCGGTGCTGCTCAAAAAGCCGCGCGGCGCCCGTATCCGCACGGGCGGAGCGCCCGGCCCCCACACGTCCACGCGTACCAGTCGGCGATCCACCGCCACGCCGATGGGGCCGACGGGCCCGGGGGCATAACGGCGGCCCATCCACAGCGGTACGCCCTCCTCCCGCGCCCGCTCTGCCAACGCGTTCAGTTGCTCCGGTCCGCCACAGTGCCGAATCGCCAACTCGCCGAGTCGCTGCGCGAATTCCGTCGCCTGGCGCACCTTCACGAGGGCGGTGGTCCCGGTGATGCGCGTGACTGGGACAGCGCCACTGCCTGCGGCCAGCCGGTCCAACGGGCGCTCCGTCCCACCGCCGCCGAGCCAGTGACCGCGCTGGAACGCCTCGGCCATGGCCGCCAGGTTCAGCTCGCTCAGCGGCGTGACGAGGCCGCCGCGACGCAGGCTCTCTTCCGTCAGCTCGACAGTCCGCGCCAGCGGATTCCACGACCGTTCCGTATAAAGCGCGCCACTCATGCCGTTTCCCCGTATCCGTGCAGTTCAGCGACAAGCCTATCGAGTCCCAGGACGCGTTCGAACGGGCGTCGGTTTCCGCGGGTCTGCCCGATGTCCAGCGAGTTGCATACGAACGGTGAGGGTTCAACGTCGGTCATGTACGGTTCTGCGGCCCCGGGCATCAACCCACCTCAGCGCGTGCGGAGTTCGTCGCAAGGCGGGGCGTGGTGTGGTTGGCGGAATGCACGATGTTGATGGGCGGCGCGTTGTTCATGACGAGCCGGCCGAGGACCGGATATTCGCTGTCCTGTCCACTCCATGAGGACGCACCATGGTGCGCATGACTTTGGCCACACCCACGCTGCACACCGCTCGCCTGAGACTGCGCCCCTTCGCCGACGCCGATGCGGACGCGCTCTTCGCGCTGCACAGCAGCGCCCATGTGATGCGGTACTGGGACTCCGCGCCGTGGAACGAACGGGCGCGCGCTGAGCGCTTCATCGCGATGAGCGGGAGGATGGCCGACGAGGGCACCGGAGCGCGGGTCGCCATCGAGCGTGCCTGTGACGGGGCCTTCGTCGGCTGGTGCGGTCTGACCGGATGGAACCCGGACCACCGCAGCGCGTCGTTGGGCTACGTCCTCGACGACGCGATGTGGGGCCACGGCTACGCGACGGAAGCCGCGCATGCCGTGCTGCGGTGGGCTTTCGACACACTGGACCTGAATCGGGTCCAGGCCGAGACCGACACTCGCAACGTGGCTTCCGCCCGGGTTCTGGAGAAGAACGGATTCGTACGGGAAGGGACGCTGCGGGAGGACTGTGTCGTGAACGGCGAGGTGTCCGACTCGTGGGTGTTCGGGTTGATCAGGCGGGAGTGGCGGCCGTCGACGATGCCGGTCGCAGTCGGCTGAGAGCGTGTTGCACAGGACCAGGATGCGCCGATGGGTGTCTGCGGGCGACACGGTCGGTGGCGCGCTTCCGGCGGGGCCGGGCTCTCGACGAGTTCGGCGGCCGTCGCCGGCTTGGCGTCCCCTCAGGCGAGCCGCGCGGCGAGTCGCGGGAAGAGGGGCAGCGCGTTGTCGTACTCGATGAGGCGCCGGGCGCTGTCGGTGATGCCCGGATAGGCGTGCAGACCACGGGCGTTGGCGGTGATGAGGGGTTCGGGGCTGAAAGGGTGGTCGGAGCCGTACAGCAGATGACGTGGGTCCGCGGTTTCCAGCAGCGTGGAAAGCGAGTGCGGGTTCGCTCCGAGCGCGAGGTCGTAGTAGAGGCGGCGCAGGTGTGCCGAAACGGCGGCAGAGGTGAGATCCGCGCCGGGGGTGAGCGCGGGCTGCGCGGCGAAGGCGGAGATGCGCCAGGCGAGAGCCGGTATCGCGCCTCCGGCATGCGGAACAATGATCTTCAGATGCGGGTAACGGGCCATTGTGCCCGTGTAGATGAGATGGGTGACCGTACGGGCGACATCGAAGACGAACTCGATGAGTGGTGCGGGGTGTCCCAGACCGGTCTGCGCGAAGCAGGCGGGGGCGGTGGGGTGGAGCAGCACGGTGGCGTGGCGTCGGTCGAGCTCTGCCAGGACCGGATCGAGAGCAGGCTCACCAAGGTAGTTGCCACCGTAGTTGGTTGCCAGGATGACGCCGTCGAGCGGCAGTACGTCCAGGGCGTGGGCGATCTCTGTCAGGGCCGCGTCCACGTCGGGCAGCGGCAGGTGCGCCAGAGCCCCGAAGCGGCTCGGGTCCTGCTCGATGACCTGGGCGGCCGCCTCGTTGATGCTACGGGCCAGGGCCGGTGCTCCGGCGGCTTTGGCGAGGTGGTGGGCAGTGGGTGAAGGGACCGAGAGCACCTGCGCTGACACCCTGGCGGTCCATGAACTCCCTTGCTGCGTCCGGGCTCCAGGACGGGATGGGAATGCCGCCGTCGAAGCTGCTCAGGCCCGCGTCCGCCGCCGCCTTGAGGTAGGCATCGGGCAGGAAGTGGGCGTGTACGTCGATGCGGGTGGTGGCTGTCACGGTTCCCTGTTCCCTGTTCCCTGTTCCCTGTTCCCTGTTCCCTGTTCCCTGTTCTGCGTTCTGCGTTCTGCGCCGTCTTCTGCCCCTGGCGCCGCCACTTCTCGTCGGCGGTGTCCGCTGCTCCACCGAGACCCGGCGGAGCAGCGGCCGCGGTTGGCCGCGGCCGGCCGCGTCAGTTCACTGCGTCCACGGCGGGCAGAACGTCGCCTCGCCGACCGTGGCGTTCATTCCGGCCGAGGTCACCGCGGTCAGGGTCGCGGGGGATACGGAGGAGGCGTTGCGGATCCGCAGCTGCGCGCCGGCGGGGATGATGATCGCGTCGCCGTCGCCCGCCTGGACCTCCAGCCCTGCGACGGTGGCCGAGACTGTGCCGCTGACGACGACGAAAACCTCTTCGCGGTCCATCGAGTGCGCCTCGCTGACCGCTCCCGGAGCGATCTCCAGTGCCCAGATCGCGAGTTCCACGCTTCCTCGGGAGGGCACGGCAAGCGGGCGGAACGTGAAGCCGTCGCGGTCGAAGACGCTAGCGTCGGCAATAGTCGACAAAGGCATGATTTTCTCCAAAACTGGTCAACTGAACTGACTAGTTTGACGATAGGCGGGGCTCCATAAAAGGTCAACCAGGCTGACTATGATGGTCGGGTACTCATCACCCGCCCAGGAGGGATGCCATGCAGGCGCACACTGCCCCGGACCTCGGTGGCGCGGACCGTAGGCCCGGCGAAGTGCCGCTGATGCTCGCGATGGCCTTTCGTGCCATGAGTGACCATCTACACGCCAGGCTGAGCGAGTTGGGGCGCGAACCCCTTCGTCCCGCGCACGGTTACGCCTTCCGCTACCTCGCGGACCACCCGGCAGCCACAACGGTCGATCTCGCGTCCCACCTGGGCGTGACCAAACAGTCCGCGTCCAAGACCGTCACCGAACTCGCGGACTGGGGCTACCTCCAACGGCGCCCCCATCCCACGGACCGACGGGCGCAGGTCCTACGGCTGACCGACCGCGGGCAGGAGTACCTGCGGCTCGCCGATCAGTTGTGGAGCGAGTCCGAGCAGCAGTGGGCAGAACTCATCGGCGCCGACCGCCTCGACGCCATTCACCACGATCTGCGCGCCTACCTGGACCAGCTGCCCGGCGGTCATCCGGCCGGCCTGCGACCGGTGTGGTGAACCACGCTGTGGGGCGGCGCGGCTGCGGGCGGAGAGGTCGACCACGCACGGCCTCGCCGCCCACGGTGCGGGGCGAGTCAGGCGCTGTACTGGATCTTCCACCGCTGTGAGGGCCCACCCGTGCAGGTCGACAGCTGCACACGGTCGTTCGTGTTTCTGGCCAGGCACGTGTGCGTCACCGAGTTCTTGATGAGCGCGCCCACCGTGTCGTCCTTCTGTACCGACCAGAGTGCCGCCGCGTCATCGGCCAGGCACTGTTTCATGGCGATCAGCCCGTTCCGCGCCGTCAAGCAGAGCCCCGTCGCCCGTTGCCGGAGCGCCGTGTACGCGATGCTGTTGTCCCAGTACCAGGACTGGTAGTCGCCGTAGTTGCAGCCGAACACATACGGGCCGTAGTCCGCCCGGTAGTCCAGGCACTTCCCCGTGTTGGGCATGCCCTCGAACGTCGATGTCGATGCCGCCGCACCCGCCGGCGTCACGCTCAGGCCGGCCGTCATCCCGGCAGCGGCAACGATCAGGGCCAGCCTCTTCCACACCATGAGAACTCCCGTCCGGCGGAACCGGGACGCATAGACATGAGCGGGAACACGACAGTACAGCTCGAAACGCGCCCCCACAGGATCAAATCCGGCCGCTCTGCCGGTACGACCTACACTAGGCGACGCGTCACGAACTGCCGTGCTTGTAACGGGACTTCAGGGCGCTCATTGCCCGCGCACCCGCCCCGTTCCGACCGTGGCATGCCCCGCCATGACAGCGAGTCGCGGTGAGCGTGGCCGACGGCTGTTCGGCGTTCTGGGCTTGGCGGGCGTGCTCGGCCACCACTGCTCAAGGCGGCGCGCGAATGCGGGGTTCTGGCGAGGACGGCGGACACTTGCCACGGGCCCTTCGTCCCCGCCCGCCGTCTCGGTCGCTTGCTGCCCTGACACAGGAGGCGGTGAGGCGGTGAGGCCACCGACGGTACGCTTGGGTGGCATGTCCAGACGGTTCTGACTGACGGTGTACCCCGGGCTCGCGTTTCTTCGTCATGTCAACTCGGCGCCCTGGAGGCGGCGTTGGCCCCGCCTCCACCGTCCCGGCGTCCTCCGCGCCGCCGCGACCGCCCCGGCGCCCGCCGCGCCGGATCGCTCAAGACGTGCGGGCTTCCTGGGCGATCCGCCGGAACACCCACATCATGCCCATGACCACCAGCACCATGAACAGGCACACGGAGGTCGCCGCGACCATCGCGTCCGGATATCCGGCACCCGGCCGCCGGTCGCCGGCGACGGTGAAGAACAGCCCGCCGACGGCCGCGACCCCGGCCGAGCTCGCGAACTGCTGGGCCGTCGTCAGCGCGCCGGAGGCCATGCCCGCCTTCTGCGGCGGTACGCGCAGCAGAGCCGCGCCGATGAGCGAGGGCAGCACGACACCGTTGCCCAGGCCGACCAGGCACAGGCACCCGCAGATCCAGGCGACCTCGATGCCGGAGCCGGCCGACCGGGCCCGCAGCAGCAGCGCGAGCAGGCCGAGCGCGGTCACGGCGGCGCCGACGATCAGCGCGTTCATCCCGTATCGGGCCGTCAGTCGCTTGCCCGCCATCGACGTCACCATGTAGGCGACACCCATGGGCGTGAAGGCAAGACCTGCGCGCACCGGACTGAGCGTCAGGCCGCCTTGCAGGAGCAGCGTCAGCGTGAAGATGAAGCTGCCGAAGTAGATGTAGAACGCGGCGCTCGCGATGAGCCCGGCGCGGAACGACGAGCCGTGGAAGAGCGTCAGGTCCAGTACCGGGGAGCCGCCGCGCGCACCCAGCGCCCCCTCCCACCACAGGGTCAGCGCGCCGAGCACGAGGCCGCCCGCCAGGGACAGCCAGGTCCACAGCGGCCAGCCCGATGAGTGACCGAGCGCCAGCGGGACCAGGAGCAGCGCGAGGGCGCCACTGATGCCTACCGCGCCCACCGGGTCGATGCCGGTGCGCCCGCCCGGCTCGGTCTTCGGCAGCACCCGCGGTGCCAGCACCGCGACCACCGCGCACACCGGCACGTTCACCAGGAAGATGACCCGCCAGCCGAGCCCGGCCACATCCGCGTCGAGGAGGAGCCCGCCCAAAAGCTGTCCCGCGATGGAGCCGATGCCCGCGGTCACGCCGTACGCGGCGAAGGCCCGCGCCCGCTCCGCCGGGGCGAAGGTGGCCGTGATCGTCGCCAGTACCTGGGGTGCCAGCACGGCGGCGGTCAGTCCCTGGAAGAGCCGGGCGGCGATCAGCCGGCCCGGACTCGCGGCGATGCCGCACAGGAGCGAGGCGAGGCCGAAACCGGCCATGCCCAGCGTGAATAATCGGCGGTGCCCGTACAGGTCGCCAAGCCGGCCACCGGTGATCATGCCGCTGGCGAGGGCGAACGCGTAACCGCCCACGATGAGTTCGAGCGCCGTGGCCCCGGCGCCCAAGTCGCTCTCAAGGGTGGGCGCCGCCACATTCACGACGAAGAAGTCGAACTGGGCGATGAACGTGCCGGCCAGCAGGACGGAGAGGACTGCGGCCACGGCCGGTCCTGCCGGTCCGGCCTCGGTGGTACGCGCGGTGGTGGGAGCCGCGTCGGTCATTTCTTCCCTCGTTGCATACGGTGAACGGTGTTGGGGGCGACGGTGATCCGGGCGGTGCAGGTGCGGTGGCCCCCCTCGTCGGTGATGACGACCTCGTACGAGGCCGACGTCGGTCCGAGTGCGAGCGCAGTGGCCACGCCGGTGACGGTGCCGCTGCGCACCGGACGGTGGTGCGTGGCGTTGATGTCGACGCCCAGGGCGATATGGCCACCGCCCGCGTGCAGGGCGGCGCCGATCGACCCAAGGGTCTCGGCGAGCACGACGGAGGCCCCGCCGTGCAGCATTCCATACAGCTGCTTGTTGCCGGCGACCGGCATGGTGCCGACAAGCCGCTCGGGCGACGCCTCGACGAGCTCGATTCCCATGCGTGCGGCCAGTGGCTCGGGAGCGCCGGGCCGGGTGATCCACGCCGACAGGTCGCGGGGGGCCACGAAGTCGCTCATCGGGCCCGGGCGCCCTCCTGCTGGGCGAGCCGCGCGTCCTGACCGCGTTCGGCCGGCGCTCGCTGGTCGCACTGATCGCCAAGCGGCTGCCCGAACCCGCCCCGATCGTCGACCTGGACGTGCGCAACCCGGAGCACATGGAGACGCTGGCCGACCGGGTCGCAGGGCGCCTCGGCCCGGACGGGGCGCTCGACGGAGTCGTGCACTCCATCGCGTACGCCCCGCAGGACGCGCTCGGCGGCAACTTCCTGCACACCGGCTGGAGTTCGGTGGCCACGGCCTTGGAGGTGTCGGCGTACTCGCGAGCCGTGCTCGGCTGGGACCTGGAAGACCCCGAGCCGGCCGCCCGCGCGGTGGTGGCGCTGCTGTCGGACTGGTTCCCGAAGACCACCGGCGAGATCGTCCACGTGGACGGCGGCACCCACATGATGGGCGCCTGAGCCGCGGCTGTCCGCGGTCGGGCGCGGCTGTCCGCGGTCGGGTGCAGGAGGCGCGGGCGTTCACCGCACACCGGCTACGTCCGGGGCGGTGGTCCTCCACCTGGCCGGCATGCGCCCGCGTCACTGGCCGCCACTACGGTGCCGTGCCCACGCCTCGTCGCGAAGGCCCGCGTGGAGGAGGACGTCGGCCGCAGTGCAGGCCAGCGCCCCGGCCGCCGCGAGGAGCACGGTGCGGGCCCGTGGTGAAGCGGCGGCCGCGGCGAACTCCGGGGTGTGGTCCGATCCGTCGTCCATGATCGCGACGAAGGGATGGATGGCAGGCACGCGCGTACTGACGTTGCCGATGTCGGAAGAGCCCAGGTAGACGCCCGGTTCGGGCGGTGTCAGCTCGATTCCGGCCCGGGACAGATGACCCGCGAACCGTTCGGACAGGACCGCGCTGTCACGGAAGTGGTCATAGCGCAGGGTGGCGCGTTCCACCTCCGCCTGGGTGCCGGTGGCCAGAGCGACGCCCTCAGCGGCGGTTCGCAGCTGCCCCACCAAGTCCTCCAGCGCCGAAGTCGTGGCGGCGCGAAGGCCGAACAGCCCTTCCGCGCGCTCCGGGACGATGTTGGTGGCGGTGCCGCCGTCGGTGATGATGCCCTGAATGTGGGAAGCCTCCGGCAGACGCCGGCCGAGCGCGGTCAGGACGTTGAACAGCTCGATCAGTGCCGCGAGCGCGTCGACACCTTCGGTCGGGTTGCCGGTGGGGTGCGCGGCCCGGCCGTGGAAGGCCACCCGGTACTGCACCTGAGCGGTCAGCGGCGCCCGAGTCCAGCTGTGCACCCCGGGATGGAACATCAGCGCCGCGTCGACCTCGTCGAACACACCGGCCTCCGCCTCAAGGACCTTTCCACCGCCGCGCTCCTCGGCCGGGGTGCCGACCGCCATCACGCATCCGGCCGATTCACCCAGCACCGAACGGAGCGCGAGTGCCGCTCCCAGGCCGGCGGCCGCGATGAGGTTGTGCCCACAGGCGTGCCCGAGGCCGGGCAGTGCGTCGTACTCGATCAGCAGCGCCACGGCAGGGCGGCCGCGACCGGAGCGGGCTGTGAACGCCGTCGGGAGTCCCGCCACGCCTCTCTCCACCGCGAAACCGGCCTCCGCAAGGCCGCCCGCCAACAGGGCGGCGGCCCGGTGCTCGGCGAAGGCGTATTCGGGGTCGTCGTGCAGCCCCATCGCCACCCGCCACAGCGAGTCGGCGCGCTCGGCAACCGCCGCACGCAGTTCGGCATGGACGTCGTCCTCGAACGTCGGGTTCACCCTGCCTCCTCGTCATCCGGCGTGCGACAGCCCGCCGCGCATGTACCTCTGCACGGGTGCCACTCAGCGAGTACCACGACACCTGCCGGTTTGGATTGCGGCACCCGTGCAACACGATGACCATGACGGCAGAGCCGCCGTCCGGGCCGCAACCGTGCTGGGAGGTACGAATGGATCACTCACGGGTGCCTGTACTGGAGGCGTTGCAGGAGTTCCGTCGTCGCGGAGACGTGGCGTATGGCCCGCCGGGGCACAAGCAGGGTCGCGGCGTCGATCCCCGAGTGGCCGACATCCTCGGACTCGACCTGTTCCGTGCGGACGTCCTCGCACTTAACGGCCTCGACGACCGGCGTGAATCCCAGGGTGTGCTCAGTCAGGCGCAGGAGCTGATGGCCGACGCGGTCGGAGCCGAGCAGGCGTTCTTCTCGACGTGCGGCAGTTCCCTCTCGGTGAAGACGGCCATGCCCGCCGTGGCGGGTCCCGGCGAGAAGCTGCTCCTGTCGCGCAACGCGCACAAGTCCGTCATCGCGGCCGTCGTCGTCAACGGGGTGCAGCCGATCTGGGTCCGGCCCAAGTTCGACGTCGAGCGGCACTTGGCGCACCCTCCGGAGCCCGACGATGTACGCCGCTGCCTGGAGGAGCATCCCGACGCCAAAGGCATGCTGCTGATCACGCCGACCGAGTGGGGCACGTGTGCGGACGTGGCGGGCGTGGCCCGGGTGTGCCACGAGTACGACGTCCCGTTGATCGTGGACGAGGCGTGGGGCGCCCACCTTCCGTTCCACTCCGCGCTGCCCGCCTGGGGCATGGACGCCGAGGCCGACCTGGTGGTCACCAGCGTCCACAAGATGGGCGGTGCGATCGAGCAGAGTTCCGTCTTCCACCTCCAGTACGACCGGGTGTCGCCCGAGGCGCTCAAGCAGCGGGAGGATCTGCTCGGCACGACCAGCGCCTCGTCGCTCGTCTACGCGACCCTCGACGGCTGGCGCCGCCAGATGGTCGAACAGGGTCACGACCTCCTGGACGCCGCACTGCACCGCGCGCTGCGCATCCGGTCGGCGCTCGACGACCTACCGGGCCTGCGGCCCATGGGCCGCGAGGTCATCGACGAGGGATTCGCCGCCTCGTACGACCCCCTCAAGCTCGTCATCGACGTACGGGAACTCGGCATCACCGGCATGCAGGCGACCGAATGGCTGCGTGAGCACCGGCATGTGGACACGGGTGGTTCGGACAGCTGCCGCATCAGTGCCTCCATCACCCACGCGGACGACGACGAGACCGAGAAGATCCTGCTGGACTCGCTGCGCGCGCTCGTCGACAACGCCGATTCCATCGAGAAGCAGTCCCCGGTCCACCTGCCCGACCCCGCGACGCTGGAACTGGAGCAGGCGATGCTGCCGCGTGACGCGTTCTTCGCCCCGGTGGAACACGTGCCCGCCGAGCGCGCGGCGGGCAGGATCGCCGCGGAAATGATCAGCCCCTACCCTCCGGGGGTTCCCGCCGTCGCTCCGGGGGAGGTCATCACCGATGCGGTGCTCGACTACCTGCGCAGCGGCGTGGAGCACGGTGTCCTGATCCCGGACGCGGCGGATCCGTCCGTCAAGACGCTGCGAGTGGTGGCACGGGGCTGAGGCACGGGAGTGCGGGGCGGGTGAGGAGCGGGTGCGGCGCACTTCGCCGGTGCGGCGGGGCCGTCCCCAGGAAGGCGGGGTCGTCAATGCCCGGCGAAGCGACGCCGGTGCCGGTGCCGGTGTCCTGACCGTACGTCAGCGGAATCTCGTCGATCTCGACCCGGTTGGTCCGTGACGGACGTATGATCCGAGCCGGTACAGGGGTTGGGCGACACCCCTGCATGCTCCGGGGGGACGCATCTTGGTCACGATACTGGTCATGTTCGGTCTGCTCGCAACAGTCGTGGTGTTCCTCATCGTGACGTTGCTGCGGCGCAGGACCGGCCGAACGGAGAACGTCGACGGTCTGCTCATCGAGCAGCAGCGCCGGATACGGGCTCGCAACGACCGTACGTCGTACAGCTCCGCCGCAGTTCACCACTCGCAGCTGAACGGGACGGACCCGCCTCGTCACTGATGTGCCTTCGTCTGCCCTGTGGGGCACGGTGCGGAGCCGGCCATCCGTAGGGCGGGAGAACTCAGGAACTCCGCTTCTTCGGAGCCGGGCGGGTTCGCGCACCGGGCCGGCCGAGCAACTGCGCCGAGGCAGGGGGCGGGTTACGTCATACCAGGCCCCGCATCCGGAGATCAGTCACGTACTTGGTGATCAGGTCCGGTGACAGGTGAGGGATGTCGTTGTCCTCGTCAAGGGCTGCCGCGCGTACCGCCGCGCGGAACCGGTCGGCCGGCAGGGCGGATCCGGCGCGGGGCTGCTCCGGGTGGGCGAAAGCGTGCAGCAGGGGGAGTAGCGAATGCTGCTTCTGACGGTCGGGCAGGCTCCGCAGGACCGTCTCGAAGCGGTCAAGCCACTCGGCGTAGTCCTGGATGCGTGTCAAGGGGTGGCCGGCTGCCGTCAACCAGTCGACGAACGTGTCCAGGGAGATGCCGTCGTCGTGCGGGTTGACCACGTTGTAGGTCCAAAAGCCCTCTCGCGCGTCGTCACCCAACGACGTGATGGCCCGCGCGGTGAAGTCCACGGGGAGGGCGTCGTAGTGCCCGGCCTCGCCTGTGCCCGGGGCGTAGAAGCTGCCGGGTGCGATGCCTGTGGCCAACAGGCTCAGCAGGAGGCGGGTGAAGACGTCCGAGATGTTGAGCTGGCCGCGGTAGCGCGGGTGCGCGAGGATCAGATTCGAGCGGAAGACGGCGACCGGCAGGCCGAACGTTTCGTGCGCTTCGCGCAGCAGTACTTCGCCGGCCCATTTGCTGGCCGCGTAACCGTCGGCGTAAGCACCTTCGAGGTCGCGGGTCCCGCAGGCTGTGCGTCCGCCCCCTCGTCGGCCGCTGCCTCATGGCCGAATACGACGGCGACCGTCGACAGGTAGGTGAACTGCTTGATCCGGGACGTGATCGCCAGCCGGATCAGTTCAGCCGTCCCCGCCACGTTGGGGCCGAACAGCTGGTCGTAGGGCAGGAGATGGTTGACCAAGGCCGCCGGGTGGACGATCAGGTCCACGGTGTCCGCCAGTCTCCGCCAGGTCTCGTGGTCGAGGCCGAGGTCCGGTTCCCCGATGTCGCCTGCGATCACGCGCAGATGCCGGGTGGCCAAGGTGCGGTATCGGTCCATGAGTTCGGGGTCGCCGCCGTCGAAGGCCGCGTCGAGTCGGGCCCGGGCCGTCGCGTCGGAGGAACCTCGAATCACACACACCAGCGTGCCACCGCGCTGCGCCAGGCGTTCCAGCCACTCAAGACACAGGAAGCGGCCCAGGTAGCCGTTGGCGCCGGTCAGCAGGACGGTCTGGGCCTCGGGCAGCGAACCGGTCCGCGTTTGTGCCTGCGCGATGGTCTGCGGATCGAGGAACGCCTCCAGGCGCAGATCGGCCGCGACGAGTCGCGCCGCCCCGGGGCCGTGGACGCTGTCGGCGGTGGGTCGGCGGTGTTCCGACGCGAGCGCCCTCTCGATGTGACCGGCCACCTGCCGCAGCGTGTTGACCGGGTTGATGACCACGGCGACAGGGACGTCGACGTGGAAGATCTGTTGCAGGGACTGGGCGAACGACAGCGCGGTGAGGCTGTCACCGCCGAGTTCGAGGAAACGTGTGCCGGGCGCCACGACATCGTCCTGGTGCCCGAGGACCGCGCGCGCGGCCCGCAGCACGACTTCTTGCACCGGCTGGTCGGCGCTGGCCTGACGCAGTGCCTGCCGTTCGTCGGCCGCACGGTCGGACAGCTCGGTGTACAGGGCTTCAAGCCGCTCGCCGTACCGCTTCGTCAGAGCCGGCCGCAACGGCTTGCGCACGGTGGAGAGCAACCCGTTCTCCGGACTGAACGGTTCGCTCTCGACCAGGAAATCGCGTGGCACCTCATAGGAGTTGAGTCCCGCCTCGGTGGCAAGGCCACGCAGGGATGCACGCAGAATGCGCCTGAGGCGCCCGGTGTCCCCGTCGGCGCGGACGAGGGCGTCCTCGGTGGGCACGAGCACCGCGACCAGGTGGGCGCGGGCACTGTTGCCGTACAGGAAGATCTGGTGGACGAGCGGACTGCCGCTGAAGAGCGCCTCCAGGCGGGACACCGTCACGAACTCGCCCTGGGACAGCTTGAGGACGTTGGAGCGGCGGTCCACGTAGCGCAGTTCGTCGGGGCCGACGCGGGCCATGATGTCGCCCGTGCGGTAGAAGCCCTCCTCGTCGAAGACCTCGCCGGTGGCGTCCGGGCGCCGGAAGTAGCCGGGCACGAGCCGGTCGGACCTGACCAGCAGTTCGCCCCTGGGGTACGGCGAGTCGGTGCCGAAGTAGCCCAGCTCGGGAACATCGGCCAGCTTGTGGTCGGTCACCGGCGGCCGCAGCACCCGGCCGTCGAGGAAGACGATCCCGGCTTCCGTCGACCCGTACCCGTCGAGCAGCCTGACGTGGAGGCAGCTCTCGACGAACGCCGCCATCTCCGGGCTCAACGGCGCCGAGGCACTGACAGCCCACACAAGGCGGCCACCCATGACCTTCTCCCGCAGCTCCTCCTTCACCAGCTCCGCCGCCACGGCTGCATCACCGCCGGCCTCCTCCCGCAGGGACAATGCGTCCCGGTAGTGCCGCAGGAGCATGTCGGCGATGCGGGGCACCATGACGAACTCGGTGGGCCGGACCAGGGACAGGTCGTCGAAGAGCGTCGACAGGTCGCTGGACGCCGCGAAGCAGGCCAGACCTCCCTTGGCGAGCGTGCCGAACAGCACGCCCCGCCCCATCATGTGACTCAGCGGCAGGTAACTCAGCACGATGGAGGGCCGCGCCGCCTGGCCGGGTACGAAGTCGACCCAGAACTGCCTGACGTGACGCTCGGTGTACATGGCGCCCTTGGGGGTGCCGGTACTGCCCGAGGTGTAGATCAGTGCGCTGAGCGCGTCGGCCGCCGACCCCTCGGGAACCCGGGGGAGTGGCGGCAGGGCCCGTCCCCGCTCGATGACCGAGGCCGGCGTGTCCAGGGTGACGCCCTGGCCCTGCGCCGCGAGCCGGCCGCGCGCGGACGTCAACTCCGCCTGGTGGGCGGCGAGTTCGGGGCGGTGGCCGGTGACGATGATTCTGCCCAGCGAGGGCGCTTTCGCCGCGACGTCGAGCGCGACCTGGAGGTGGCCGATGTGCGTGACGAGCAGCCGCGGTCCGGTCTGTTCGACGATGGGGGTGAGGTGGTGGGCGGAGGCACCGGCCGGCAGGGGTACGGACACCACCCCGGAGCGGACACAGGCCAGATCCGCCACGGTGTATTCGACGCTCGGGGAGCCGAGCAGGGCGACGAAGTCACCTGGGTGCAACGGGTGTTGGGGGTGGTGGCACCACTCGGAGGCCACCGCACCGATACGCTCCCACAGCTCGCCGTAGGTAAGTGTGTGGAACTGCTCCAAAAGACGCAGCGTGGTGCGGCCCGTCTCCGGGTCGGTGAACGGCTCCGTGGCACGCTCACCCAGCGCGGGGCGGTCCGCGTACGCCTCCATCACCGTGGCCACCAGAGCCGCGAGCGGCAGCCCGGGCCGCCGGATCGCCTCCGTCACGGCGTCCAGGGGCGCGGTGTCACGTACCTGCGCGTCGGTCGCGTACAGATGGGCGCCTCGTCGATCGGCACATGCGTCGAGTTCGGCGGCGCGTAAGGGGGAGGGGGACATGAGCGAGCTCCTTTGTGGCTGCACGGCATCATGAAATGCTGTTCAGCCGGGTGAAGTTGAGGGGTGGGGCGGGGTGGAGGGTTCAGCGGGAAGGCAGGCGGATGTGGCGGTCCTGTCCCGCGCCGTGTCCGGCGATCACCGTGGCGATGCCGAGGGCAGCCAGGACGGTGAGCGGAAGCGTCCAGCTGTGCGTGGCGTCGTGCAGAATGCCGAGGAGGAGGGGCCCGGCCGCCGCCACGAGGTAGCCGATGGACTGTGCCATGCCCGCCAGTGCGGCGGCTTCACCGGAGCTGCCGGCACGCTGACTCTGGAAGGTCAGCGCGAGGACGAGGCACGCCCCGCCGCCCAGTCCGAGCAGCGTGCACGCCAGGACGGACAGTTCGGGCGCGGCGGCCAGTACGGCGAAGCCACCTGCCACGAGAACCGAGGCCCCGGCCGCCACCCGGCGCTGGTCGTGCAGCCCCCGGGTGAGCACGGGCAGGAGGCTGCCGGCCGCAAGGGATACCACCTGGTAGCAGAACAGCATCCATCCGGCGGTGGTGCTGCTCGTGCCGCGGTCGCTCAGGATGCTGGGCAGCCACGCGACGACGGTGTAGAAGGCCAGGGACTGCAAGCCCATGAAGAAGGTGACCTGCCAGGCGAGCCGCGACCGCCAGGGCACCGGGCTGTGGGTCCCGCCGGTGGACGCCTGAGGCGTGTCACCGCGCATCCGGGGCAGCCAGGCGACAAGCGCCGCGACGGTGAAGGCGACGCCCCAGGCCAATGCGGTGTGCCAGGAACCCGGCACGGTGTGGGCCAGCGGCGCGGAGACCCCGGACCACATCGCGGCCATGAGGCCGATGACCGTCACATAGAGAGCGCTGACGCTCTGGATGCGGCGTGCGGGGACATTCCGTCGGATCAGAGCGGGCAGCAGCACATTGCCGAACGCGATGGCCGCGGAAAGGATCACCGTTCCGGCGAACAGGCAGCTCACGGAGGGGAGGGAGCGGACCACCGTCCCGACGGCCAGCACGCCGAGTGCCGCCACCAACAGGCGCGCGCTGCCCCACCGGTGGGAGGCCCGGGCAACCAAGGGTGACGTTGCGGCGAACGTCAACAACGGGAGGGTGCTCAGCAGCCCGCCCCAGCTCGCTGTCAGGCCGCTGCCGTGCTCGATCTCCGGCAGCAGTGTGCCAACACCGGTGAGGGTGGTGCGCAGGTTCGCCGCGACAAGGCAGATCGCGATGATGAGCCCCACCGGCACGGCGGGCCCGGTGACGACGGCGGCCGGTGTCCCGGACGTCGAGCGCTGACGGGACATCGCATCGGGTCGCGGACTCACTGCTCGTCCTCCGCCACTCGCGGCGCGGCGCCCTCGTGGTCGCGGGTGAGCTGGACGATGGCGGCCGCCGCGGCACGGGCGTCACCCACCTCCTGGGCCTCGATCGCGTCGACGAGCCGCCGGTGCAGGCGGGCGTGGTCCTCGGCGTGGGCGGCATCCCAGGGCAGACCCCCCAGGGACGAGGTGAGCGCCGCACCGAGGTGGTCGTACACCTCGACCAGCAGATCGTTCCCACTGGCCCGCACCACGGCTCGATGGAACAGCGCGTCGACGCTCGTGGCCGCGGACGTGTCCTCACCGGCACAGGCCGCGTCGGCGTCGGCCAGCAGCTCCCGCATCTGCCGCAGCTGCCCCTCGTCGCGGCGCAGGGCCGCGGCCCCCGACGCGTACTCCTCCAGCACGGTCCGCAGCTCCAGCACCTTGTCCCGCTGCGCCGAACTCGCCCGCCGCACCATGACCGACTGAAGCTCACTTGAGGAGCGCACATACGTGCCGTCCCCGGCGCGCGGCTCCAGCAGGCCCAGGTGCACCAGCGCACCGATCGCCTCCCGCAGCGTGCTGCGCCCGACACCAAGCTCCTCGATGAGGGCCTGCTCCGACGGGATCCGCGTCCCCACCGGCCAGCCCCCCGCCTCGATGTGAGAGCGGAGACTGTCCACGAGCTGAGCGGACAGGCTGGCTGTCCGGCGCGGGGCGCTGATGCGTTTCATGGGGACACCGTACACAAACATCAGACGTTTGAACATCAGGCTACGGTAGGGGGGTTCGGGTGAGTCGTTACGCTGGCGCGATGACTGATGATCAGGAGCAGGTGCAGCCGTCGGGGGTGTGGGCCACGGCGGTGGGGGTGGCCAGGGTGCGGGCGCTGGAGACCGAACGGCACAACGCGCTGTTCCGCGACCCCCTGGCACAGGCCTTCGCCACCGCAGGCGGACTGTGGCCCTCCTCGCCGCCGCCGGATGACGAGGCGGCGCGGCGCCGCCGGTTGGCCGTGTCGTTCTCCATCGTCATCAGGACGAAGTTCCTCGACGACCTGTTGCGGCAGGCCTCCGCGTCCGGGATCCGGCAGATCGTGCTGCTCGGCGCCGGGATGGACAGTCGGGCCTTCCGGATGGACTGGCCGGAGGGCACCCGGCTGTTCGAGGTCGACACCCCGGAGCCGCTGGACTTCAAGACGTCGGTGCTGCGCCAGGAGGGGGCCGTCGCGCGCTGCGAGCGGATCATCGTCGCGGCGGATCTGCGTGAGGACTGGCCAGGCGCGTTGGCGGCCGCGGGCCATGACCCGGCCATGCCGACCGCATGGATCGCCGAAGGACTGCTGATCTATCTGCCCGAGGATGCGGTGGAGCTCCTGCTGGCCCGAATCGGCGCGCAGTCGGCGGCAGGCAGTCGGATGGGGCTGACGTTGGGCTCCCGTGGCGTGATCGAGCGCTTCGGCGCGGATGCCGTGCCGGGGTCGGCGGCGTCCATGTGGGTCTCGGAGATGCCTGACGACCCGGTGGGCTGGCTGGCCGGGCACGGCTGGCAGGCCGAGAGCCACACCGTGCGCGAGCGCGCTGCCGCTTACGGCCGCCCGATCAGCACCCCGCCGCAGCGCGAGGAGGGACCCGGAGGACTGATTTCGGCGGTCCGCCGGTAGCACGGCTTGCGGCGGTCCGCCGGTAGCACGGCTTCCGGTTCTCCCCCGAATAATCGCCGATCCACACTTCTCGCAGAGCCAACACCCGGGCGCCGAGCACGACAGGGCTGCCGGGAGCCAGGCCGTTTCCTGACGGAATGACATGGTTCGTTTTTTCCTTCGGTGGGACGGTAAAACCACCTGGCCGCCCGCGGCACGCACAAGGGGCGCATGTCTGTGATTCCAACCTCATGCGTCATGCGTCATGCGTCATGCGGAATCGAGAATGAAAGGCGACTTCAGAATCCGCTAGGGTCGGTCAAGAACTGACGGGAACGGAACTCGACATTCCTGCGGAGGGGTCAATTCGTGGAAGCGGTTTGAATGATTCCACTTTTATGAAGTGGCTCGCGCAATTCCGCTTGGTGCCTCTTGGCTTCCTCTGTTCGCGAAACCTGATATCGCAGTATGACGCGAGCGGTCAACGGTACCGATGGCAAGCAAACCGATGGCAAGCAATCTCTCCCACCCCCCCCCAGACGAGGACGTGCCGTGAACCGCAAGCCGACAGGTGACCACCAGCAGTACCCCGGCGGTCTGCCGGGCGCGTACACCGCTCCGCCCGAGTCGCTGACCACCGGGAGCGCCAAGGGTTCGGCTGCCGGGAGCGCCAGTGGGTCAAGTGCCGGGGGCAGCAAGTCAACGACCGCCCTCCTCCTGGTCTCGACAGTCCTCCTAGGCTTGATGGCGGGCCTCTTCTTCGCCTTCGACGTCTCCGTGATGCCGGGTCTGGCGGCAGGCGACGAGCACACGTACGTCATCGCCATGCGCTCGTTCAACAAGGCGATCGACGGCAACGGGCTGTTCGGCATGGCCTTCGTGCTCGCGCTGCTGGTGTCTGCGGCTTCGGCGGTCATCGAGTTCCGCAGGGGGCGCCGCGGTGTGGCCGTCTGGGTGGGGGTGGCGTGCGTGACCTACCTCATCGTCCTGGTGATCACCTTCGCCGTGAACATCCCACTGAACAATGAGTTGGCCGACGCGGGAGACGTGGCGAAGATGACGGACTTCTCGGTCGTCGACACATTCAAGGGCACCTGGGTCGCCGCCAACATCATGCGCACTGTGCTGTGCACCGCTGCCCTGACGGCCCTCTCCCGAGCCCTCGTCCTTTACGGACGCGCCACCCGCTGAAACCACCGAACCCGTGGCGTCGCGCCGAGTGGGCAACCCACTGACCACCACCCCCCACCCACCTCGCCGTCGAGCCCGGGCCCTTACGCCTTTTCCTGCGCGCCCCGCCGGTCCCCGCCTGCGTCATTGGCTCCCCAGGATGAACCCGGCGGCCGTTCGGGCGTCTGAGGTTCGGTCGGGCACGCGGATCGGCGTGCCGGGCACCTACGGTCGGCAGTGGTCCATCCATCGGTTCGGTGAGTACCCCGGGAGTGATCTTGGCGACGTCGACCCCGCCCCAGGTCTGCATGACACTGTCCGCGCTCGCGGCCACCGCCGCGACCCCACGACCGTCGGGGGAGACCCGGGACCAGCAGACGTGCCGGGTGGCCGCCGGTATCTCGCAGCAGCTGACGGCGCTCTGGCTCGCGACCCGGGCCAGCTGGCAGCTGGCATGGCTCGCGCTGAGTCCGGACGACGCCAACATGGTGTGCATCGCCAAGACCATCGACGCATCCAACCAGTTCGCCGTGGTCGCGCGCGGCACGGTCGGCAACATCACCGACATCCTGGAAGACCTGGACGTCGGAACCGTGGTCCCGTTCACCGCGAGCGGTTCGCCGACCCCGGTCGCGGTTTCCAAGGGAGCCATGACGGCGTTCACCCAGGTCACGGGCATGGTATCGATCCCGGCGCCGAGGGACGTGCAGGGTGCCCAGGTGCCGGAGGGCGCGTTCGCCTACCCGGGCGCCACCCTGGTGCAGGCACTGGCCGCCCTGGTCCAGGCCGCGCCGACCACCCCGCGTGCGACGGTGTACGTGACCGGTCACAGCCTGGGCGGCTCCATTGCCACCATGCTCGCCCCCTACCTCTACACGCAGGCGCAGAGCTGGACCAACGTCCCGCAGTTCGCGCTCGAGACCTTCGCGGCTCCCACCGCGGGACTACAGAGCTTCGTGACCTACGTCAACGGACTGCCCTTTCCCAACAACCATCACGTCAACGCCTGGGACGCGGTGCCGCTGGCCTGGAGCGACCTCGCAGAGGTGAAGCAGGACCATTGGTACCCGGACCCCCCTGGCCCGGCGGGCAACATCACCGTGCACCACCTGTTCGACGTACTCAACGGCCTGACCAAGGGCAACGTCTACGTGCAGCCTGGTGTGCGGCAACAGCTGCCGCTCGACGGGGACTACTCGACGCACAACCCGGCGCTGACCAACAGCACGGTGGCGGATTTCATGGGGCAGGTCGCATACCAGCATGCCAACAACACCTACCTCAGCCTGCTCCAGACCTCCTTGCTGACTCCCACGGGCCCGACGGTGACCAGCGTCAGCCCCAGCCAGGGCGGGAGCGGGACCCCGGTCGTCATCGAGGGCGACGCATTCCTCCCGGACAGCGTCCTCGACTTCGGCCCCATCCCGTGCACCGACTTCACGATCAAGCCGGGCGGTGACCAGATCAACGCCACCGTGCCGAAAGGCGTCGGCATCGTGGACGTCCGGGTGACCAATATCCTCGGCACGTCGCCCGCTGTGCCGCTCGGGCAGTTCGCCTATGACGGACCGGCCCCTTTGGTGGTCACCAGCGTCAGCCCGACCAGCGGGCGGGCGGGGACGACCAAGGTCACCATCTCCGGCTCGGGCTTCCCGAAGAACGCCACCGTGCAGTTCAAGGACAAGCCGTCGAATTCGGTCACCTGGATCTCGGAGACCCAGCTCACCGCCACCGCGCCCGCTCAGGTCGACGACAGCCAGACGGTCAACATCACCGTGTGGGTCAACGACATCGGTTCGCCCACCAGTCCGGCCGACGAGTTCACCTACACGGGCATCTGAGCCGCGGCCGGGGAATCCGTCGGCGGGCTGTGCCGGCGGGGTGGGTGGTTGGGGGTGGACGGCTGATGATGCCGGGTCAGCGTGACGCGGCTTCCAGGACGAAGCCGTGCAGGAGAGTTCCGGTCGTGTCGGGGTCCTCCACCATGGGTGTGTGGCCGACACCGTCCAGGATCTCGATCCGGACGTGGGGGACTCGGCGGTAGTCCTGGGCGGAGGACGGCTGCCATCTCCGGTCCCGCGAGCCGAAGATCACCAAGGTGGGCAGGCCGAGGCCGGCGAGTCGGTCGGGGACGGGTCGTTCCTTCACGTACGCGGTGGACGCCTCTTTGGTCGCGGTGAGGCTCCGGTAGGTCATGCCCCGGATGTCCGCGATCATCTGGTGGGTGATCCGCACCTTGCGGGTGAACGCGGTGCTCACCCCGTCGCGGATCACGCTGTCGGTACGCAGCCGCCAGAGCAGTTCCCCCAGTACCGGCGTGGTCGTCAGGCGGCCGGCGAAGCTCTCGCCGAGGAACGCGTCCACCCGCGGGCCGGTGTCGATCAGCGCGATCGCCGCCACCAGGTCGCGGCGCTGCTCGGCCAGCGACGTGGCTACGGTGCCGCCGGTCGAATGCCCGACGACGATCGCGCGGCGCACCCCGAGCCTGTCGAGAACGGCACCGACCCGGCGTGCCTGCTCGGCGATGCCGTAACCATCGGCGGGTTTGGCGGACTTGCCGTGCCCGAGCAGGTCCATCCGTACCACGTGCAGGGTGCGCAACGCGGGCAGCACCGGATCCCACCATGCCGTCGAGCCGGCCAGGCCGTGCAGGAGCACCACGGTGGGCGCACCGGGCGGCCCGTCCTGCACGACGTGCATGTCCCCACCGGGCACGCGCACAATCTGCTCGCCAGAGGCTTTGGCCGTCTCCGTGAGCACGGACACCGTGTTCCACACGAGGAGGACCACCAGCACGGCGACGGTCAGCAGCGTGATCCGCCGCCGCCTGCTCCACGGCCGCCCCTTGCGTGGGACACGCGGCTTGTTCGGGATGCTCAGTCTGTTCGGGATGCTGGGCTTGTGTGGGACGCGCCCCTTGTGCGGGACGCGCGGCGCCGCCTCTGCGTCGCCATATGTGTGCCGGCCCTGCGGGGTGGTTGTCTCATCCATGGCTCCTCCATCGCCCGGTTCATGACGCCCTCACTTTTCCGCCGCCCGGCGCGACGCGTCTTGGAGAAATGTCCGCGCTGCACGCTTGGTTGCTCCCGGCACCGAGCCGCTCGTACAGTCGAGGCGTGCGACCGGTTCGCGGGAAGGCAAGCCCCACCGCCGCCTGGGAGATCGAGCGACCGGCGCGGGCCACCGCGCTGCCCGGCGTGGACATGGCCGGCTTCCGCATTCGCGGCGACAGTTCGGTCCAGCTACGGGCCATCCCGCACCCAGCCGTCACGGTGGCCGTCGAGTTCGGTGACCGCCCGCTCGACATAGACGGCGCAGCCGGCCCCATACGCTCGGACAGCCTGGTCGCCGGACTGTCCTTCAGCGTGTTCCAGATACACGCCGAGGCCATCGAGTGTGTGCAGATACGCCTGTCTCCGCTTGTCGCGTACCCCGTGCTCGGGCTGCCGCTGGGGGAGTTGGGCGCGAGCGTCATCGCACTCGACGACCTGTGGGGCCGCGACACGCCGCGCCTGCGGGAGCGGCTTCATCATGCGCGAACCTGGCCGGAGCGCTTCGCGCTGGTCGACACAGAACTGCTGACCCGGCTCCACGCGGGCAGGGTGACCGACCCCGAGGTGGCATGGGCCTGGCACCAGATTGTCGCGAGCCACGGCCGAGCCCGCGTGAGTGACCTCGCGGCCCGGGCCGGGTGGAGTCGCCAGCGCATGTGGTCACGCTTCGGCTCGCAGCTGGGCCTGACACCCAAACGTGCCGGCATGCTGGTCCGCTTCGACCAGGCCGTCCACCGCCTGGTCCAGGGGCACGCCCCCGCGCAGGTGGCCGCGGAGTGTGGCTACGCCGACCAGTCCCACCTCCATCACGATGTCCGTGCGTTCACCGGAGCACCCCCCACCGCCGCCGCGAGCGAGCCATGGCTGGCTGCCGACGCCGCGGCCTGGCCGGCCCAGGGTGGATCGGCCTGAAGCCGTCGATCGGCCCGAGCCCGTCGGGCTCCGCCCTCAGCAGCGCACCTTTCGAGGTGCCTGCCAGACCCGCCCGCGCAGTCGAGGAGATCGACATGACCATCCACCATTCCGCCGAGGGCTACCAGTCCACTGCGGACATGTACGCCGCCGCACGTCCCGACTACCCCGCCGAGGCTGTCGCCGCGCTCGTGGCCTGCGCGGGTGTCGCACCCGGCCGCCGCGTTCTGGAACTTGGCGCAGGAACCGGGAAGTTCACGTGCCGGCTGCTCGCGCTGGGCGCCCTGGTCACTGAGGATCTCCACGTCGAGGCGGCGCGCGGCCATCCAGTCGGTGAGGGGGGCGGGGCCGGAGCCGAGCTGTGTGCCTTGGCAGGAGCCGCGGTGGAGCCAGGGCGGATCGATGCCGATGCGTCGGCAGGTGCGCAGCACGACCTCGGTCAGGGCGCGGTCGGTGGCTGCGAGTTCGGGGTTCTTGGGGTCGGCGAAGAAGCGGCGGCGGGTGCTGGCGCCGTCCGCGCGGCGGTGGGCGAGGTGGGCGGCGATCATGTCGGCCGCGTCGTTTTTGAGACCGGCGCAGACTCGGTAGAGCTTGAGATCGCAGGCCCGCGAGCGGCCGGTCGATCAGCGGGGCAGGATGCGCATTACTGCCTCGCGTTCGCCGCTGAGCCGCAGGCCTTGCTGTACTGCGGCGCTCAGATCGAGGTCGCCGAGCAGAGTCGCAGCCAGCAGGTGCGGCGGTCCGGTCAGTGACGCGGTGGGGTGGTCGACCCGGCCGGCGTGTGTGTGCACCGAGCCGTCCTTGACTTCGATGACCAGGTCCTCGCTGCCGTCGGCGTGCAGTTGCAGGGCGATTGCCGGCTGGTCAGGGCGGTGGTCGGTCAGTGCCCGGGCGGGCATGTCCAGCCAGTGGGTGCGGAAGGTGTCGTTGCCGCCCGGCTCACGCAACAGCGGCACACCCCACCGGCTCAGCTCCTGCAACACCGGCTCCAGCGCGCGGCCACGCTCGGTGAGGGAGAACAGGGTGGTGGCCACCGGCGGCGGGGCGGCCTCGCGGTGGATCAGGCCGGCTTCCTCGAGTTCGCGGAGCCGGTCGACCAGCAGGTTGCTGGCGATCCCGGGCAGCCCGTTGCGCAGGTCGGTGTGCCGGCAAGGACCCAGGGCGAGCAGTTCGCGGACGATCAGCAGGGTCCATCGGTCGCCGATGGTGTCCAGTGATTTCGCGATGCCGCAGTACTGCCCGTAGGTGCGCATGCCACCACCCTACATTGTGACGTTGAGATTCAAAACTGTCTTGTTGACTTTCTCAACAACGTCGGTCTAGCGTCGCTGCCCATGACCACCACCCTTTCCGTGCGTCGGCTGGCCTGGGCCGGCGTCGAGATCCGTCTCGGCGACACCCGCCTGCTGATCGACCCACTCGAGAACGTCGCTCCGCTGGCGCCGGTGATGGGGTCGCCGCACCGGCCGGTCGACCCGGTCGATACCCCGCCCGGCACCCACGCCCTCATCACCCACCTGCACCCCGACCACTACGACCACGACCTGATCGCCCGGATCGCGGCCACCGGCACGATCGGCTGCCACACCCCGAGCGCGGCGGCGCTGCACGAGGTGGGCATCACCCCCGTCGCCCAGGACCTGGGCCAGTCACGCCGCATCGGAAAGCTGACCGTCACCCCGGTGACCTCGCTGGACTGGCGCGGCAACGACTGTGACCAGGTCGCCTGGGTCGTCGAAGGCGCCGGCCGGCGGGTCATCCACTGCGGCGACACCCAGTGGCACGGCAGCTGGTGGCAGATCGCCCGCGATTATGGCCCGTTCGACGTCGCGTTCGTCCCGGTCAACGGCGTCATCGCCCACTTCGAGGGCTACGCGGCCAACGTCCCGGCGACCATGACCCCCGAGCAGGGCGTCGAGGCCGCCGTCGCACTCGGCGCCGGCACCGTCTGCGCCATGCACTACGGCCTGTTCCACAACCCGCCGTTCTACACCGAACAACCCGACATCGAGCAGCGCTTCCAGCACGCCGCCGACGAGCGCGGCATCACCGCGGCCATCATCGCCGACGGCCAGCCCGTCCTGTGACCATCAGAAACAAGGAGCAACACATGAAGATCGTCCTGTTCGGTGCCAGCGGCAACATCGGCCGGCCCACCACCGAGGAACTACTGCGTCGCGGCCACACCGTCACCGCGGTCACCCGAGCCGGCCACATCGACGGACTCAAGCACAAGGCCCTGACCGTGACCACCGGTGACGTCACAGACGCCGCCGCGGTCGCCGGCCTCGCCGCCTCCCACGACGCCGTACTGTCGGCCGTCGGCCCCCGGATCGGCCAGGAGAACGACCGCGCCACGATCGTCGGTGCCGCCCGTGCGCTGATCGACGGACTCCGCCGAGCCGGTGTCACTCGCCTGGTCACCATCGGCGGTGCCGGTAGCCTACGCACGCCTACCGGCGCCCGGGTCATGGACGACCCGGACTTCCCCGCGCCGTGGAAGGCCAACGCCGAGGCCCAGTCCGAAGCGCTCGACCTCTACCGCGGCGTGCACGACCTCGACTGGACGTACTTGTCGCCCGCCGCAGTCATCGGAGCGGGCGAGCGGACCGGGGCCTACCGCAGCGCCGGGGACACCCTGCTCACCGACGACGACGGCAACAGCCGCATATCGTACGCCGACTACGCGATCGCCTTGGCCGACACGATCGAGAGCGGCACCGCGATCCGCCGCCGCATCACCGTGGCGTACTGAGCCATGAGCAACGACGCCGCCGGCCGGCAAACCCGATTCATCGTCCTGCTCGCAGCGCTCGTGGCCGAGAGGATCCCTTCCCGTTGGACGTTCGCGGACGTCTGGAAGGAGTGGTTCGGGCCCGGTGGCGCCCGGCCGCGCTACGGACGGACGGCTCAGGCCGCCGCGGAGGCCGGTGTTTCGGGCCGGATGGTGGTCCACCGCCCGGGTCGGGTCCTGGTGCTGGACTCGACTCCGATGCCGGTGAAGCTGCGCGAGACCGTGTTCGGCGTCGCGGTCACCGCGACGTTGACCCTCGCGCTCGATCTCTACACGCACGGGCTGCCGGAACTTCCGGCTCACGCTGCAGTCCGACGCCTCGGTCGACGTCGCGATGCTGCTGGGGGACGTGATGCTGCCGCTCCCGATGCGGGAGGGCTGGGGCGAGGATATGGAGTGGCCCTACGCCGGGGTCCCGGCCGACGTGATCGCCGAGTTCACCGGGCACCGGGTCGCCGCTCTGGCGTTCTTCGCCCCGGAGACGGTCACCACCGACCACGGCGGCCCCTACAAGAACCACGACCTGGTGGAAGCCGAACGCGAGATCGGCTGCCGGATCCTGCCTGCCCGCGTGCTGCGGCAGACCGACAAGTTCGCGGTCGAGCGGCAGTTCCTCACGATCCAGACCATGCTCTTCGAGCACCTGCGGGGCTTCACCGGCGGCGGCGACGTCGCGGACCGCGGAGCCGACCCGGAACGCGATGCGAGCCTGACACTCGCGCAGGCCGAACACGTCATCGCGACCTGGATCGTCCAGATCTGGCAGAACCGCAAACTGGGCGAATACGCCCCGAGTTGGGCACCGGGTGAGGACCACAGCCCCAACACCCTGTTCGCCGCGGCGATGGAACAGGGCGGTTTCGACCTGGACTTTCCCGAACCGGGCTTCTACTACAAGGTCCTACGCAAGCACCACGTGAGGATCCATCCGCGCCGGGGAGTGAAGATCCTCGGGCTCTGGTATCACCACCCGGTCCTTGACGAGCCGCGCTTCCAGCAGCCCTCCGCCCGAGGCGGCAGGCACGCGGGCCAGTGGGTGGTCCGCAGTGACCGCAGGGACCGACGGCAGGTGTTCTTCCAGGACCCGGCGGACCACGAGACCTGGCACGTCATGCGCTGGCGAGGGCTGCCGCCCGAGGGTGAGATTCCCGCCTTCTCCGACAAGACCGCCGACGCTCTCCTGGGACACGTGAAGGCGAACAACATCAAGATCCATTCCGAGGATGAGCTGTTGGAGCATCTGCTTGGGATCCTCGGCTCGGTCACCCCCGTCGACGAGTGGCCGAGCCAGGCCGGGAAGAAGGCGGGGAAGAAGCGGCGCGTCGCCCAGGCCCGTGAGATCGCCCGCGCGCAGACCGCGGCGGCCGACCGTCCCGCTGAGCCGGCCCCCGCGGACGAGCTGTCTGCGGCGCGGATGCCTGCGGCCTGGGTGGAGCACGCCGGCATGATCGACAGGGCGGTCGACAGCGACCGCCGCCGGCGACGGGAAGGGGCACTCGCCGGAACCCGGCCGGTGGCTCCGCCGTCGCTGCACGAGGCCCTGAACCGGCGGCCCATGTTCCTGCCGCCGCCACGCGACGACGCGGCAGCCTGCCCACCTTGTCGTGCATGGGGGTGTCCTGCAGCGGAAGGTTCGCGTTCGTCAGATGGCGGAAGAGATCGTAGTCCGCGCGGCGGCTCTCCGGGATCGTCCTCCACTGCTGCAGCGAGATCGCCGGAGCGGGAAGGAGCAGGCCGCGGCGTGAGCGGTAGCTCTGCCAGCCGAGGTAGGTGTCGCGCGGCGGGTGCCCGCCCAGGATCAACTCAGCGATCCTGGACCGTAAAGGCAGGCCCTCCAGCGGATCAGCGTGCGAGGGGTCTCGGGTCACGCGTCGTCCTCCCGGAAAGTCGTCTCGGCGTCGAACAACCCATCCCCTCCGCCGGCCTTTGCAGGGCCCTCGAAGACCACGCCAGGCAGCTGATCACAACCGTCACTCACACACCGTGATCAACGCACACCCTGGGCCGCCAACTATGGCCCTCAAGATCCGCCAACCAGCTCCCTCTCGCTACTGACGACCTGCGCCGCAGGGAGCATCACCCGCCAACTACGATCCTCGGTCACAGGCGTCAGCGGTAGCTGATGATCCGGCTTGGGTCCGGCAGTTCGTATAGGCAGGTATTTTGTCCCAGGGCGCCGGCCGCGACGCCGTCCGACAGTTCCTCGTCGGGCTGGGCGTGACAGACGTCGGAAACTGCATGCACACCCTGCTGGGCCGCGTCGATGGAGCAGGTCTTCGACCGGCCGGTGAGCGACGGCGAAGTTCCGCGCGAGTCCTTTGGCAGCGTCGTCGCGGCCCTACGTTAAGGATCCAGCCGCCCGCGGTCTCGGCCCGAGCAGCGTGTCCTCAGCCCCAAGCACGCGTCCTGGCCGCTCTCGCCGAAACGAGCCCCGAACGCCTCGGGGCCGACGCGCGGTCCGGTTGACCGGGTTTGGCGGACCGGAGCCGGAACCGGTCACCTCAGAGGCAGACGCGGTGACCTCAGGCGTCTGTGCGCTGGGCGGCGTTGAAGCGCGCCTTCTTCTGGCGGTTCCCGCACGTGTTCATGTCGCACCACTTGCGGGTGCGGCTCTGGCTGGTGTCGAAGAAGGCGGCTCGGCACGAGGGTGACGCGCACAGGGCCAGTTTCCCGTCCCGTTCACCCGCGAGGATGTCGATCGCGTCGGCCGCGATCACGCTGAGGGCGTCCTCCACGCGGGACGTCGAGCTCAGCTGCCATCGTCGCTGACCCTGTGACGTCAGGATCGCCGCGGCCCGGCCCTGGATGCTGCGGTCGTTGATGACGTGGACGGCCGTCGGGGGAAGGGTCTCCCGGAGGGCGGCCGCCGTTGCCGCCGCGTGAATCGACTCCCTCAATTCCCGGGCCAGAGCGAGCTGGGCAGCGGTGCAGGAGTCCACGGCCAGACCGCTCACAGTCAGCCAGTCGACCAGTCGCCGCGGCGTGGGAATGCGCTCCACGGCGTCGCCATGACGCTCCGACAGGGTCCCCGTGAAGCTGGTCGCCAGCACTTTGCCGAGGCGGAAATCGGGGAAGGCAGCACACATGGAACCACCTTAGCCGGTTGCGGCGGTCTCCGGAGAACTGTTAGAACCGTCTTAGCCGGTTCGCTCTGGATCGCGGCCGGTTCCGCGAAGGCCAGGAGGTCTCATGCCCCGTCCGACCAGCGACGTACAAGCATTTGAAGCCCACGCGACCGACGCCGACCTCGATGATCTGCGCGCGCGACTGACCGCGGCGCGCCTGCCGGAGGCCGAGACGGTCCACCGTGCCGCGCCCGGCCCCGGCTCCGGCCCCGGCCGATGGGATCAGGGTGTTCCGCTCGCCGACCTCGTCGAGGTGGTGAACTACTGGCGCACCGGGTACGACTGGCGGTCGTTCGAGGCGCGCCTCCATGGGATCGGCCAGTTCCGGACGACCATCGACGATCTGGGCATCCACTTCCTGCACCGGCGATCGACGCGTGCGGATGCCACCCCTCTGCTGTTGACGCACGGCTGGCCGGGGAGCGTCGCCGAGTTCGTCGATGTGGTGGATGAGCTCGCGGAGCCGCAAGACGCGGACGCGCCGGCGTTCCACGTCGTCGTTCCGTCGCTGCCGGGATTCGGTTACAGCGACAAGCCGGCCACCACCGGGTGGGGAACCGAGAGGATCGCGGCCGCGTGGGTGCGGCTGATGGGACGGCTCGGCTACGTCAAGTTCCTTGCCCATGGCGGAGATTGGGGCGGCAACATCACGACCGTCCTCGGTGGCAGGTTCCCGGAACATGTTCTCGGCATCCACACCACGTTCGCGGAAGCACCGCCCGGGTTGACGACGGTCGGGTTGACGGCGACCGAGCGCCAGTGGACCGAGGACACCCGCCATTTCTGGCGCCACCGGGCGGCATACGCGAAGCAGCAGGCGACGCGTCCGCAGACCATCGGCTACTCGCTCGTCGATTCCCCCGTCGGACTCCTCGCCTGGATCCTCGACAAGTTCGCCGAGTGGTCGGACACCGAGGACAGCCCGTTCGAGAGGATTTCGATGGACAGGGTTCTCGACGACGTCACCCTGTACTGGATGACGCGGACGGGCGCGTCGGCGGCCCGCATCTACTACGAGAGCCACAACTCGCTGGACCCCGAGCTGCGCGTCGACGTTCCGTCGGCCATCACCATGTACCCCCGCGACATCGAGAAGTGTCCGCGCCCCTGGGCGGGGCAGCGGTATCGGCGGATCGTCAGGTGGGCGTCGCCCGAGACCGGGGGACATTTCCCTTCGCTGGAGGTGCCCGACTACTTCGTCAAGGACCTGCGGGAGGGCCTTGCGGCCGTGCTGGCGGCTCATGGGTGAAGCGAGGGGGGGAGGGGAGCGAGGCGAGGGAGGGGCGCGCGAGGTGCGAGAGGGGCGCGGTGAGTGCGGTGGGCGTCGGAGGGTGACTGCGACCTGGTCCGGTTCAAGGTGCTGCCCCGCCGTCCATGAGAGGCGGCGGGGCTCAACGCACCGGGCAGCGCCGCGTTCCGATCCGCTCCGTCAGGGCCGATCCCGGCGGCTGTACAGCGCGATGCCGTTCGGCACGCGGCGTTCCAGGCCTTGGTCGAGGGTGTTGCGTACGGTCGCGTGCCCGGTCGTGGGGTCGCGGGTGACGAGAGTCGTGGAGGCGCCGCCATCCACGTAGGCGCCTTCCGTGCAGTCCAAGTCCCGTACAACGTCGGCGAGTTCGGCGAGAGTGAGTCCCGTGGCCGTCGACTCCCGGCCGTCGGTGGCGATCAGTCGCAGCAGATGGCCGTGGTGTGCGATGCCGACCGCCGTACGGGGATTGGTGGTGACGGCGTCGAGGCCGGGCAGCGGCTGGTGATCTCTGAGCAGGGGGTAGGCGCCCAGCGCGAAGGCGAACGGGACGGGGCTGGTGGACGCGAGACGGTAGTCGACGTCGACCGGCGTGCCGGGGACGAGGGAGCGCAGCGCCCGGGCGCCGCCCTCGCGACCGAGGACGACGACGGTCCCGGCCGGGATCGGCCCCTGGCCGGCGCCCATGCTCGTACTGCTGACGCGACCGTGACGGATGGTCACCTCGAAGACGTCGTGGGTGCAGGGCGCAGCCCGGTCGTGATCCGTTCCGCAGACGGCGCGGGCGCGCGAGGTGCTGCCCCACCCAGGGGTGAACAGGCCGATCGACCCCTCGGGGAGCGCGTATTGGTTGAGGCCGCGCACCGGCAACGTACCGTGCGGGGTGCGCAGATGGCCGAGAAGGCTCAGGCGTGCGGTGCGGGCCCGGCCGTCGGTGCCGACCCCGAAGACGTCCTCACCGCTGTCGCCGGGGGGCAGGGAGCCGCCGAAGCGCTGGGCGTCGGGGACCGCCGCTTTGAGCGGCCGTCCGTCGAGTACGGCGGCTCCCGAGGCCGCTCCGGTGGCGGTGACGCCGGGGTGTTGTTCCTCGGTGATGTCGAAGAAGTCCCCGTTGACCGCGGCGACGGCTCCCTGGCGGTCGGCCATGACGGACACGGGTGCCCGGTCGGCTACGGCGCCGGCGTACAGCAAGCCGGCCCGCACACCCGGATGGTGGAGATCGACGGTCAGCACATGGATCCGGATCGGACCGTGCGCGGTGGGAAGGGTGAACGCCCGGTATTCGATACCCGGGGCGACGCGCTCGGTTGTCCCCGCGCCACGCCGAGGGGCGGCCTGCGTGGTGGGGGCGGCGCAGAAGAGCAGGGAGACCAGAAGGACGACGGCAGCGACGCGAACACGGCTCATGCGCCCAACATCGCGCCGCGCGCGCCCCGATGGCCACCGCCGCGACGTACACCTGGCCGACACCACTCGCATGGCACGGAGATCGCCCACCACCTCCTGCAAGGCGCGGACGGGCGGTGGCGGTGGCGCTGCCATCCGGAGTCGATCGCGACGACGTACACCGAGATGGCCCGGCCGTGGCTCGTGCCGCCACCGAGCGTTCCCACCCTGCTGGTGCGTGCCGCACGGTCCCGCGTCGTGGGCGTGGAGTACCTGGCGGCCTGCCGAAGGGCGGGCATCGAGGTGGCCGACATCGACCGCGGTCACCAACTCCTGCGCCGGGCGACGGCAAGTCGACCACTGAAGTCGGGGGAATCCGCGGGGGGTTCGGCGGTGTGGGTGGTGGTTTTGGGGGCGCCGGTCTTCCGTTGGCGGGATGGTTGATACTGGGTACCGGTACCCGGCTGCTCTGGGTGGCTGGATGTGGGGGACACCCCGCGCAGGGGCGACCAGGGCGCCCAGCGACACGGGGCGTTGGCTGCCCGGGTTCATCCCGGTTCATCGAAAGGGAAGTGTGTGACCACCAGGCAGTCCCAGGACGGGCCCGCGCGGACGGCCGACGACCGGCTTCGGCAGCCCCAGCGCCAAGACGCCGCACCGGAGCGGGCCTCGATGGCGCCCACGGGGCTGATGGCATTGCAGGCCGGTGCGGGCAACGCCGCGGTCGTCCAGATGCTTCGCCAGGCCGGCCACTCCTGGGCTCAGGACCAGCACCAGCACGGCGCGGGCTGCGGGCACCAGCAGACCGAGCAGGCCGCGCCCGTCCAGCGCTCGGCGGTGCACGACGTGCTGCGCACCTCGGGTACCCCGCTCGACTCCTCGGTACGTACCGACATGGAGGCCCGGCTCGGCGCGGACTTCTCCGACGTACGCATCCACGACGACGGCGCCGCGAAGGCCTCGGCGGCGGAGGTCGGCGCCCGCGCCTACACCTCCGGAAGCCACGTCGTCGTCGGTGAGGGCGGAGCCGACCGTCACACCCTGGCGCATGAGCTGACCCACGTCATCCAGCAGCGTCAAGGACCCGTCGCGGGCACCGACAACGGCTCCGGCCTCAAGGTCTCCGACCCCTCCGACCGCTTCGAGCGCGAAGCCGAGGCCAACGCGACGCGCGTCCTCAGCGGAGAGGCACCCGTCCAGCGGGCGGCCGGCCCCGACGACGCGGGGGCCGGGGACCCGGGCACGGGCGTGGTTCAGCGCGCGCTCGTCATCAATGGGAACGACGTTTCGCAGGAGTACAAGGCCGCGACGGCCACCGCCGACGACAACCAGAAGTCGGCCATGCTGGACGCCAAGGTGAACCAGATCCTCACGGAGATGGACTCCGAGATCGGCGCGAAGTTCCAGCCGGACGAGCAGGCGAGCTTCCAAGCGGAGCGGCAGCGGATCACGGCGCAGTTGCGCAAGGCCATCGTGGAACCGCGCACGATGAAGGGCATGCACCCGGTCCTCAAGGTGGAGGTCGGCAAGCACCCCGATTTCGGCGCCAAGAACCGTGACATCAAGGTCAACAATGTGGAGGAGCTGGCGCGGGGCCTGATGGGCTGGGTCTACGCCAAGGACAAGCGCAGGGAGGAGAAGCAGCAGGCGCAGGGCGTGAAGACCAGCCCGGACGTCGAGGTCTTCCTCAACTCCCTGCTGCTGCGCGTCAATTCAGCCACTGACAGCCTCAAGGCGAACCTCACGGCGGAGCAGCGGGCCGTGATGGAGGAAGAGCTCACCACCGGCGTGGCCCACCTGAAGTCCCAGCCACTGATGGTCGACCCGGCGACGGGCAACCAGGTCCACGACCCCAAGAAGGCCGGCAAGCCCTTCGGCGCGTATCTGACCTATTTCAGCCAGACGCACGGCGACCCCAAGTTCCAGCCCGGCCAGCCGCTGGAGGGACTGGCGACCAAGCTGCCCGGAGTGGGCGGTGGTATCCGGGCGGTCCTGCGCGACCCGGAGAAGCATTCGTTCCGGGACAAGATCATGGTGCTCCACGATGTGATGGAGTACTTCGGTCCGGCCCGGCACTTCCCGCCGACCATGGGAACCGGCAAGCTGGCGGAGATCGAGGGACAGGACGTCCAGAGCACGGCCGGTATCAATCCCGTGACGGGCGCCCGGATCGAAACGACCGACCGCGGCCAGAATCCGGTGCCCGACCCGCGCAATCCGGGGCAGATGAAGGAACACCCCTCCACCCGGAACGAACACTCCGACACCACCAAGTTCGCCCGGGCCCACCGGGTGCCGGTGTGGGCCGGCCAGTCCTTCACGGCGGCCCGCATGTTCAAGCTCGCCCAGGCGGCGGGCGGCACCAAGCGCGAGATCGCGGCGGTGGCCTGGGGGATCTTCGCCTTCTGGCGGCTGGACTTCGACCACACCACGGCGCTCGCGTACCACACGCTCCACGAAGTCATGGACATCGCCCAGAACTTCGGCGTCCCCTACGACATCAAGGACCAGTACGCGGGTCAGGCGGACGTCACGATGACCGCGCTGACGGACTCCCTCAAAACCCTCGGGTCCACGGTGGACCACCATCGCCAACAGCTCGAACTCAGCATGCAAGGCCTCCGAAACCTCCAGAACGACGACACTCAGATGGTGACGGACGAACTGGAGCTCAAGTACGCCAACGCGTTGAACGCCGCCGCTGTCATCCAGAACGACATGGTGCGTCTGGCCCAGGGCATCACCGACCTGCTCGGCCGGGTGGCCCGCAACCCGCAGGGCCGGGAGAAGACCCTGCTCGTCCAGGATCTCCAGAGCGGTATCGCGGCTGTGCCCACCCAGATCGAGGAACTGAAGGCGCGCTTCAACGCCAACTGCGTCGTGTGAGGTTCACGCGTCCTGGCCCCGGGTCCGCGCCGCCCGGCCCGGGGTCGGCGCGTTGCTCATGGCCGACACGGTGCCCGGACTCGTGGCGCCTGCGCATGAGTACGGATACTCAGGTGGCGGGCAGGAGTGGCCGGCGGGTCCGGGCGTGCCTTTGGTTCATGCGTGATCGCGCAGGCCGGTCCGCGGGTCGGCTGGGTCGATGACCAGGCTGGATCGGTGGCCTGACCGCTGACGCACCTGACTTGGCTGGCCCAACTCGCCTTTTGTGGCCTGGACTTGGCTGACGGCTGGGGACGCGAGCCGTGGCCGACGTCCACCTCCGGGGCGAACACGGATTCACCGAGATGGGACGTCCCATGTGACGTCCTATGTGACGTCCTATGTGACGTCCTATGTGACGTCCCAAGAGACTTCCCGAGAGACGCAATCCCCTTCGAAGAGTCGGATGGAACGTGCGGTGAGTTCCCTGACTTGGCCGAGTTCTGCATCACGTCGGTTTCTTTGAGTGGGTCACCCCGTGAATTCGCGTACCGATCCATGACGACGGCACTTCGAGTGCAAGGATGAAGCCTGTCATGGATGCCGGGTGGTGTGCGCGTACGGTACGGGCCGCAGTGTTCGCGGCCATGTGCGTGCTGCTCGCCGCCCTGGGGCACATCATGATGTCGGGGTGCACCGTGCCCTGGTGGGCGCTGCTGGCCGGGTTCGCGGCAACGGGCGGCGTCAGCTGGATGCTGGCCGGCCGGGAACGCGGGTTGACACTCATCGTGACGCTCGTGGTTGGCGCTCAGACAGTGCTCCACTGGGGTTTCGCGCTCGCGCAGGCGGAGGCCGCACCAGGCTCGCCCGGCACGGGAATGCGTACGATGCCGATGGGCTCCATGGACATGAGTGGCCTGCATGCCCACTCCATGCCGATGCAGACGCCCATGGGTATGGGCAACTCGGTTCACACGAGCGCCGGTGAGGGTGGCCTGGGGCACTGGCTGGTGAGCGGTATGCCGTCCTGGGGCATGTCCGTGGCTCACCTGGTGGTCGCCGTGCTGTGCGGCCTGTGGCTGGGGTATGGCGAGCGTGTCGCATACCGGTTGCTGCGCGCCGTGGGCGGGTGGCTGGCCGCGCCGTTGCGGCTGGTGGTCACCCTGCCCGCGCTGCCGCGTCGGCCCCGCCGTCTGGTGCGGCGCAGCCGTTCGCGCTGGGTGCCGTGCCGTCTCCATCTTGTTCACGCGATCACCACCCGGGGACCTCCCATGAGGACCGCTGTCGTCTAGAACAGCAGTTTTCCCGAGGTCGCTTTCGGAAGTCGTCGACACCGCGCCTCGGTTCGCGGCCGTGCCCGCGCGCACGGCCGCCGTCCCCTTGTTGCTGGAACCGGCGTGTCCGCGCGCCGCTGTTCCACGCGTGATTCGTGAAGGACACAAGGTGCTTACTCCTGCCCTGCCCCCGTTACATGGGCGCCGCAAGAAACGTAGGAAACACGAGAACACTCAGGAGGTCGACGAACTGATCACCGGGTGGGCGCTGGAGGCCCGAGGCGGCGACGCCGAGGCCGTCGAGCGGTTCATCCAGGCCCTGCACCTCGACGTGAAGCGCTACGTCGCGCACCTGAGCGCGGACCCGCAGTCGGCTGACGACCTGACCCAGGAGACGTTCATCCGGGCGCTCGGCAGTCTGCACCGGTTCGAGGGGCGCTCCTCCGCCCGGGCCTGGTTGCTGTCGATTGCGCGTCGGGCGGTGATCGACGACTTCCGGCGTGCCGCCGCGCGGCCCCGCCTGGCCGATCGTCACGACTGGCGGCGTGCCGCCGAACAGACCCAGCCGGTCGACGTGCCGGGGTTCGAGGAGGGCATCGCGCTCCTCGACCTGCTTGCCACGCTGCCGGACGAGCGCCGCGAGGCGTTCATGCTCACCCAGTTGCTGGGCCTGTCGTACATGGAAGCGGCCGATGTCACCGACTGCCCCGTCGGCACGATCCGTTCCCGTGTGGCCCGGGCCCGCGGGACGCTGCTGGAGCTGCTTGCCGAGCCGGAGGAGCCCTGTCCGGACATCGGTGATCCACTGCCGGCCATCGGGCCGTCCCGCTCTGCGGTAGCCGTCCTGTCAGCCGAGGCTGCCTGACGGCCGGGAGGCTCGGTGCGTGCCCCGGCGGGTAGGCACCGAGCCTCACTGGTGATCCCCGTACGCCTGCCTCACTCAGCTGCCCATGCCCCTGGGAAAGGGCGGGACTTGGAGGCTTGGGGGCTTGGGTCACTTGGGGCTTGGGGGACTTGGGACTTGGGGCTCGGGGGACTGGGGGACTGAGGGACTTGGAACGGGGTTCGCTGCGTAGTGCGCTCTGCCGCGCGCGCGGAAGCGGAGGGGGCGCCGCGGCCGGGACGCGCACGTCATTCCTTCGGGTTCTTCGCCGGCCCCTTTCGAGTACCGCCGCCGGCACTCATGTCAGGCTGGTGCCCACTGGTCGAGGCCCCAACTGGTCGGGGGCCACAACCGGTCGGGGTCCTGACCGGTCGGCCCGCAGGGAGAGTGGGTGAGCTCGTCGGCATGGGGACTTCTCTGACCGTCGGTGTCTTCGTGTTCGAGGACGCCGAGGAACTTGATGTCGTCGGACCGTGGGAGGTTTTCGGCTTCTGGGCCGCGCACGTCGCCACGGCCCCCGTCCGACTGGTCACGATCGGTCGCGCGGAGGGGTCGGTGCGCTGCGCCAAGGGACTTCGCCTGGGCGTGGATCACGACCTCGCCACGGCCCCCGCACTCGACGTCCTGATCCACCCGGGCGGTGACGGCACACGGGTGCTCGGGAAGGACACCGCCCATCTGGACTGGCTGAGGCAGTTGCACGACCAAGGGGTGCTGCTGGCGAGCGTGTGCACCGGCTCGCTCACGCTGGCGGCGGCCGGGCTCCTGAAGGGGCGCCCCGCGACCACGCACCGGGACTTCGCCGCCACACTGGCCCGCATCGACGACACCGTCGATGTCCGTGCCCGCGACCGGTATGTCGACGACGGTGACATCGTCACCAGCGCGGGCGTGTCCGCCGGGATCGACATGGCCTTCCACTTGGTGGAGCGGCTGGGTGGCGCGCAGGCGGCGGCCCAGGTCCGCCAGGGAATGCAGTACGACCGGCCCCTCAGCTGATTTCGGCCTCCGTCAGCTGCTCAAGGGCGAGGGGCTGAGCCGCGTAGGTGATGCGGACGACACCGTCGGCGTGCCGGTCCGCGGTGGCGGCCACGCCGAAGACCTCCCGCAGCAGACCTGAGGTCAGTACGTCCAGGACCGGGCCCGCGGCCACCACCTGGCCGGAGTCAAGTGCCACCAGGTGGTCGCACAGACGAGCGGCCAGATCGAGGTCGTGCAGGACGGCGAGCGTCGTGATGCCGGTCGCCCTGATGAGGTCGAGAACTTCGAAGCGGGCGCGGATGTCGAGGTGGTTGGTGAGTTCGTCCAGGACGAGGAGCCGGGGCCGTTGAGCGAGCGCGCGGGCCAGCAGCACGCGCTGACGTTCGCCGCCGGACAGGCAGGAGACATCGCGTTCGGCCATGTGGCGGATGCCGCACAGGTCGAGCGCGTCCTCCACGGCCTCGCGGTCCTCGACGCTGTCACGGCCGACCAGCCCGTGGTGCGGGGTGCGTCCGAGGGCGACGATCTCGGTGACGCACATGCCGGCCGGACTGCCGTCGGCGTCCTGGAGGACGGCGGCGGTGCGGCGGGCGGCGCCGCGGGCGGACAGGGTCCATACGTCGTCGCCGTCCACCCGCACCACGCCGTGTTGGGGGCGCAGAGAGCGGTAAATGGTGCGCAGCAGCGTGGACTTGCCGCTGCCGTTGGGCCCGATGAGACCGACGATGTCACCGGGCTGCGCCTCCAGGTTCACGTCGTGGAGGATCGGGCGGTGGCCGAGTTCGACGTGGATCTGTTCGACGGTGAGCTTCATACGGTGTCCAGGCTTTTGTTGCGGCGCAGCAGCCACAGGAAGAAGGGCGCCCCGAACAGGGCGGTGAGGATACCGAGGGGCAGTTCGTTGGGGCGGTTGACGGTGCGCGAGAGCAGGTCGACGACGACCAGGTAGATGGCGCCGACCAGAGCGGCCTGGGGGAGCAGTCTGCGGTGGTCGGCGCCGGTCGTGAGGCGCACCAGGTGGGGGATCATCAGACCGACGAAGCCGATTCCACCGGCGACGGCGATGACCGTGCCGGTCACCAGCGAGGACAGCACCAGCAGGACGGCGCGCAGACGGTGCACGTCGACGCCGAGGGCGGTGGCGGACTCGTCGCCGACGAGCAGCGCGTTGAGCCGGCGGCCGAAGAGGGTCAGGACCACCGTGGTGGTGAGGACGACAGTGGCGACCGCGGGAAGCTGTCCCCACTGGGCGCCGGCGACGCTGCCCAGCATCCAGAACATGACCGTGCGCAGCTCGGTCGGGGTGGCCCGCAGCTGGAGGTAACTGGTGGCGGCCAGGAACAAGTAGCCCACAGCGACCCCGGAGAGCACCAGGCGCGTGGGTGCCAGGCGTCCTTGTTTGCGGCCGAGGAAGAAGACCAGGGCCGCCGCCGCCGCGGCGCCGAGGAAGGCGGCGGAGGACACGCCGAGCCCGCCCAGTGCACCGCTGGTGAGCGTGATGACGAGCACCGCGCCCAGCGAGGCACCGGAGGAGACGCCCAGCACATACGGGTCGGCCAGCGGGTTGGCGACGACGGCCTGGAGGACCACACCGGTGACGGCAAGGCCGGCGCCGACCAGCGCGGCCAGCACGACGCGTGGCGTACGGAAGTTCCAGACGATCTGGTCCATGGCGGGATCCGCGACCGACCCGCCGCCGGTCAGATGGTGCCAGATGATCCGCCACACCTCACCCGTGGGCACGGTCACCGCGCCGATGCCGATGGCCACGATCATGGCGCCAAGGAGCACGGCAAGGAGTACCAGCAGCACGAGGACGGGGTTGGGGCGCCCGCGCCGGCCCGGTCCGGTCAGACGTCGTTCGGGTGCAGCAACGTGGCGATCTTCTCCACGGCGAGGTCGTTGCTGGGCCCGAGGTAGATCGAATCGGACAGCACGAGGGAGCGCTCGTTCTTCGCGGCCGGCCACTGGGGGAACTCCTTGAGCAGTTTGCGGGCGTACGCCTCGGGGTCCGGGTCGTTGTAGCTGATCACCACGAGGGCATCCACCTGCTCGGCGGCGACCTTCTCCTTGCTCAGGTCGGCGAAGGCGCTCTTGGAAGTGGAGGCGAAGGCATTGCTGGCGCCCGCCTTGTCCAGGATGTCGTTCCAGATGCCGTGGGCCGCGATGGAGCTGAAGTCGTTGCCGCCCATGCTCATGTTGGAGAACACCACCATGACGTTGGGCTTCTTCTCACCCTTCACCTTGGCCGAGATGCCGCTGATCCGCTTTCGCGACTCGGTGATGAGCTTTTCGGCCCGCCCGCCGACGTTGAAGATCTTTCCCAGGTCGCGAAGGAGTTGATAGCTGTCGTCGATGGTCATGTGGGAGGTGTCCTGGTCGCAACCCCCCGGAGAAATATAGGAGTTGGCGCCGACCGATGTGAGGTCGGCGCGGGTCGCGAAGCCGTTCTTGGCGTCGAAGCCGTACGACGTGGTGGACAGCACCAGGTCCGGAGCCAGGCCGAGCATCGCCTCGCGGGGGACGTCGTAGGCGTCGTTGCGTGTGATGTGGCCGGTGGGCAGCTTCTTGATGGCCGCGGCCCGGCCCGGGACCTCGGAGCGGCCGTAGGACTGCTGGTTCGCCACGATGCGGTCACCGAGCCCCAGAGCCAGCAGCGAGGAGACCTCGGCGACGGAGGCGCCGTTCATGACGACCACCCGACTGGGCGCCTTCGTGTAGGTGGTGGTTGCTCCGCAGTTCTTGAGAGTGACCGGATAACCGGGGGCGCTCGTGCCCGCGGCGGCCTTGGCCGTCGGGGACGGCGAGGCCCCGCATGCCGTGGCGGCCAGACACAGGGCGCCGGCCAGGGCCACGGCAGCGGGCCGTTTCGTCTGCACACGATCTCCTTGGGACGGGAAGTGCTCCAATCAAGTAGTCGGTGCGAGGCGGGTCCGAGTTCCCGGCAGGTCAGTCCTTCCGTCGTTCGGGGGGCGCCAGGGTTCCGGTTTTCACACAGTGGTCCAGATACCGGAACACCAGGGCCCGATCGGCCTCGGGGCACGTGATGCCGGTGCCTTCGAGCCCGCGCAGCACGTTGTCCGCCCGGACGTGGCCCAGCGCGAGCTCCGGCTCGGCGTCTTCGCCGACGGCCAGCGAATCGAAGAACGCTCCGGTCGTCGCCGCCACGTCCGCCGAACGGGGCAGTTCCACGCGCCACCGCGTCAGAGGTATCTGTTTGACGGCGTAGCCGTACTCCTGCACCCAGTCGTACACGTCGGCCAGGCGTACGGGGGCGACGGGGGCGTGGTTGAAGACCGTGCCGGGTGCGGCGGTCAGGGCCAGCCGTACGACGGCCCGGGCGACGTAGTCGGCGGGGGTCCACACCTCGGCGTCGAACAGCTCCGGCACGATGCCGGCGGGTATGCCGGAGGCCAGGACGCTCCACAGGAAGTCGCGCCGGTTCACCTGGCCGGTCTCCGGTGCTCCCGTCACGCGGCCCAGGCGGTGCAGGGTGACCGGCAGGCCGCGTTCGGCCGCCTGCTCCAGGAGGCGTTCGGACGCCCACTTGGACTGCTGGTAGCCGCTGACCAGCCCCGGATGCGGCGGGAAGAACGCCTCCGGTACTTCGGGGTTCCGGCTGCGGGGCGGGGCCACGGACAGCGTCGACACCAGGTGCACCGGGATCGAGCGCCCGGACGCCATCCGCAGCAGCTGACGGGTCGCTTCGGTGTTGGCGGCACGCAGACTGGCGTACTCGCGCATGATGCTGACCGTCGCCGCGTTGTGGATGACGGCGTCGCAGGTCTCGGCCAGTTCGGCGAACCGGTCGGCGCCGAGGCCCAGATGGGGGCGGGCGAGGTCGGCGGGGACAGCGGTGATGCGTTCGCTCCCTGCGGGAAGCGGGATCTCCTGAGCGGCCAGGGCCCTACGGATGCGGTCGGCGGCCTCCTCGGGGGTGGCGGCCCGGACCGGGCAGACGATCTCGGCGTCGGTGGTATTCAGCAGTTCGGCCAGGAGATGGGGGCCGACGAACCCGGTGGCGCCGGTGAGCACAAGGGTGCGGGGTGCACCGGCCGTACGGCGCGAGCGGCCGGGCCGGATGTCGTCGTCCAGGACGGCGTCGGCCAGGACCGCCCCCGGCAACACCGCCCCCGGCGACACCGCCTCCGGCGACGCGGACGCGGCGGCCGGTGCGTCCGCGCGGTGCTCCAGACGGCGCGCGAGGCCGGCGGCCGTCGGGTGCTCGAAGAGCCAGGCGACGCGGACCTCCCGTCCCAGCTCGACACCGAGCCGGTTGGCGACCTGGATGGCCTGGAGCGACTGGGCCCCGAGGTCGAAGAAGTCGTCCTCGGGTGTCATGTGCTCAAGTCCCAGGATCTGGGCCCAGATACGGGTGATGGCCGCCACCGGGCCGTCCCCGTCCTCGGTTGGAACGGGCCGCTCTTCCACGACCGTACGGAGAGCGTTCCTGTCGATCTTTCCTGTGCTGGTGCGGGGCAGCCGCTCGGTGAACTCCACGGCGGAGGGCACCATCGCAGGGGGCAGGACCTTCCGCAGCCCTTCTCGCACCTGGGCGGCGGTGGGCCGGGGACTCTCCGCGACGATGTGGGCGGCGAGCCGGCGTGTCCCGTCCGGCAGCACCTGCCCGACGACGGCCGCCTCGCGGATGTGCGGCTGGGCCAGCAGGGCGGCCTCGACCTCCGAGGGGTGGACACGATGCCCACTGATCTTGAATTCGTCGTCCGACCGTCCGAGGAACCGCAGTTGTCCGTCGTCACCGAGGCGCACCAGGTCGCCGGTGCGGAAGGCCCTTGGCGCGCCCGGCAGTTGGGGCAGCGGCGCGAACCGGGCGTCGTCCGATGCGTCCGCGCCACGGTAGCCCGACGCCAGTGCGTCACCCAGGAGGTAGAGCTCGCCTTGGACGACGGCGGTCCGCATGCCGGGCAGCGGAACGCCGATCGGCACGTCGTCGGTGTCCGCGGGGCCGTCGTGGAGTGCGGCGACGGTGGCCACGACCGTGGCCTCGGTCGGACCGTAGGTGTTGAACAGCTGGACGGATGTGCCGACCGCGTTCCGCCAGCGGGCGACGCGTTCGGGCAGCGCGGCCTCCCCGCCGATGATGACGGTCCGCACCCCGCCGGGCAGCGTGGTGGTGCCGGTGGAGACGGCGTAGGCCAGTTCGTGCCAGTAGGCCGTGGGAAGGTCGAGGACACTGATGCGCAGGCGGTCGACGGCGCGCGAGAACTGGGGCACCGACTCGGTCATCTCACGGGTGCGGATGACGAGGGTGGCCCCGGTGCACAGGGTGAGGAAGACCTCCTCGACACTGGCGTCGAAGTGCAGGGGCGCGAACTGCAGGACGCGGTCCTCGCGGCGCAGGCCGTAGCGGTGCGCGGCGCCCGCGACGAAGGTGGCGAGCGCGCCGTGGCTGATCTCCACGCCCTTCGGCCGGCCGGTGGAGCCCGAGGTGTGGATGAGATAGGCCGGAGCGTTCGCCGTTCCGGCCGGGGCGAGGGGCGCCTCGGGGCTGTCGTCGAGGGCGTCCAGCACAAGAGCGGGCCGGCCCGCGCAACGATTGGCGTGTGCGCTGTCGGTGAGGACGAGCGCGGGCTGTGCGCTGTCCAGGAGCGCATGCGTCCTCGACTCCGGCGCGTCGGGATCGAGCGGGCAGTACGCGGCGCCCGACATCAGCACGGCGAGGATCGCCGTGACGGCGTCGATGCCGCGCGGCAGGGCGACGGCCACCACCGCGCCGGGGCCCACATCCCGGGCCGAGAGGCGGCGCGCGAGCTGCCGCGCGGAACCGAACAACTCCGCGTAGGTGATGCTCCGCCCGTCGTGCTCCACGGCAGTGACGCCACCGCGCCTGCCGGCATGGTCGGCCATGCGGCTCAGCACCGGCCGGGCCGGGCCGGGCAGCGGGCCGCCGTCCACGATGGTGTACGCGGGCCGGCCGAGCGCACGGTCCGGCGCGGACAGGGCCTCGCGCAGCAAAGTCAGCAAACCCTGCTGGTGCGTGGCCAGGTCCGCCATGTCGTAGAGGTCGGGGTTGGCGTCGACGGCGATGCGCAGGCCGGTGCCCTCGGCGCGGTCGTACACGTTGACCGCGAGGTCGTCGACGGGCCCCGCGGAGATGTTGTGGACCGTGCTGCGGTGGCCCCCGAACCGGAGGTCGTACTCGAACGGCATGATGTTCACGCCCGGACCGGACAGCCGTCGCGCGCCGCCGACCAGCTTCACGTCCCGCCGCAGCTGTTCGTAGCGGTACCGCTGGTGCGGCCGGCCGGCCCGGAGCTCCGCGGCCACCTTGGCGGACAGCGCCCGCAGGCCGTCCTGCTCGTCCACCGCGAGGCGCAGGGGCAGGATGTTGCGCACCATGCAGGGCACACGCAGGGACACAGAACCGAGGCGGCCCATGGCCGGCACGCTGAGCACGACCTCGGGGGCGCCGCTGACCCGGTGGATGTAGGCCGCGGTGACTGCCAGCAGGAGATCGGACCAGGTCACCGACAAGTCGTCCGCGACGGCACGCAGACGCTGTGTCTCGGCGGGATCCAGGTCGACGACGCGGCGCACGAAGGTGCGGGCGGGCAGCGCCTGTTGGTCGGTGAGGCTGAGGACCGCCGGGCGGTCGGCGAAGCGCCGCGTCCAGTAGGCGCGGCTCTTGGCGAAACGCTCCGAGGCGCGGTAGGCCGTCTCCTCCTGCCGGACCGACTCCAGAGTGCCGAAACCGCTCTCGCCCAGCGGGGCGTCCTCCACCAGAGCGGTGTACACCTGCGCCACGCGGTGCGCGACCAGGGACAGGCCGAATCCGTCGAGTGCGATGTGGTGGACGCGGTGGTACCAGAGGAATGCGTCGGGGGCCGTGCGCAGCAAGGCGTGTCCGAAGACCGGGTCGCGTTCCAGGTCGAGGGGGCGGGCGATGTCCTGGGCCATCCACGCCAGGGCCGCCCGGTGCGGGTCGGCGGCGCTGGTCAGGTCGGCGATGTGCGGTTCCCACTCGATGCCGGGGACGCCCACCTGCCAGGGCCGGCCCGTCTCGTCGGTGACGAAGCGGACGTTCAGGGCCTCGGCCTCCGCCACGGCGTGACGCAGCGCCTTCTCGAAGACGGCCGGGTCCACCGGGCCATGGATGTGCACGTACTCGGCGGTGTTGTAGGCGGGGCTGCCCGGATCGAGGTGGTGGCCGGTCCAGATGCCCTCCTGGGCGGCGAGGAGGGGGTGGCGCTCGGCGTGCGGGTCAGGCGTCGGCATGCGCCGCTCCCGCCTGGCGTTCGGACAGCAGCTGCCACCACTGACCGAAGGAGGTGCGCTCGGCGAGCTCGATGAAGCTCACCTCCGCGCCGGCGCCGCGCCAGCGCTCGGCGAGGGTGGTGATGCGCAGCGAGTCCAGGCCGGCGTCCAAAGGGTTTTCGTCCAGGTCGACGTCGTCGGGCTGCTGGTGCAGGAACTCCGCCAGATCCGCTCGGAAGGCGTCCAGCGTCAGGGGCTCAGACATGGTGTTCTCTCTTGGTAGCCGCACGGGGTGGCGGGTGCCGGTCAGTTGACCTTGCGGTCGGCGTCGCTCCAGAAGCGGTCACGCAGCTCCCGGCGCAGGATCTTGCCGCTGGGGTTGCGCGGGACGTGCTCGATGAACTCGTAGGCGGCGGGCAGCTTGAAGGCGGCCAGCCGGTCCACGAGGAACCTGTGCAGATCCCGTGGGGAGGGTTCCTGCCCGGCCACGGGCACGACGAAGGCGTGGACCTTCTCGCCCCACCGTTCGTCCGGGGCTCCCACGATCACCGCCTCGGCCACCCCGGGGTGGCGCTCCAAAGCGTTCTCGATCTCGGCGGGGTAGACGTTCTCGCCCGCGACGAGGATCGCGTCCTTGATGCGGTCCTGGATGAAGACGTAACCGTCGTCGTCGACGTATCCGGCGTCGCCGGTGTGGATCCAGCCGTCGACCAACGTCTCGGCGGTCTTGCCGGGCAGCCCCCAGTACTCGACCATGTGCGCCGGCGTGGCCAGGCAGATCTCACCGACGGCACCCGGCGGCAGTTCCTTGCCGTCCCCGTCGATGACCCGGCTGGCGACCCCCGGATACGGGTGGCCTGCGGCCTTCATACGGCGGTGGCCGGGGATGTGGTCGGCGGGCGGCAGGCACACGGCGGTGTTGCCGGTCTCGGTCAGGCCGTAGATCTGGGCGAACTCGCTGCCGAACATGGCCAGGCTCTCCTCGAGCAGGGCCTCGGAGATCGGCGAGCCGCCGTAGACGATCTTGCGGAGCGTGCTGAAGTCGTCCGGCCGCACGCCGGGCTCGGTCAGCATCATGCGCAGCATGGCCGGGACCACGCAGGCGGTGGTGACGCCCTTGTCACGGATGAGGTCGATCGCCTCACGGGGGGCGAAGGCGCGCATCGCGACCACGGTGACGCCGGCGTTGAAGTTCTGGGTGGCCCACCACAGGCCGCCGACGTGGAATCCGGGGATGCCCACCAGGGCGACGTCACCGACTCGCCAGTCGATCCAGTCGAGTTGGCCGTTCGCCAGGGCGTCGCGGATGGCGAAGAAGCTCCGGTGGGCCAGGACGACGCCCTTGGGCAGGCCGGTGGTCCCACTGGTGTAGAGCTGCGCGAGGGGGGCGTCGGGGGTGGGCGAGGAGGCGGGTTCGGTGTCCGGGTGGTCCGCCTTCCAGGCGACGAAGCCGTCTTGCGTGCCCAGCCTGACCACCGTCTTCGGCAACGCGGCAATCGGCAGCCGGTCAAGGACGGGGGCGAACTCCTCTTCCAGGAAGAGGAGTTCAGTGCCGGAGTCCTGGAGGACATGGCTGACCTCGGGGGCGGTCAGCCGCCAGTTGACCGGCACCAGGACGGTCTCGCTCTTGGCGCATCCGAACAGGATCTCGTAGTAGTGCTCGGACTCCTTGCCCAGATACGCGACGCGAGCCCCTGGCGCCGCCCCGGCGCCGCGGATGGCATGGGCCGTGCGGCTGCTCTCCCGGTGCAGTTCGGCGTACGTGAGGTCGCGGTCCTCGCATGTGACAGCGGTGACCCGCGGGTTGTGTGCGGCGTGGAAACGTGCCGTATCGACGAGGGTCTTGAGCTGAGGGTGGTGCAGCCGTTCGCCGGGTGTCCCGGGCGCGGACGGTTCGGCCATGGGCGGGTCTGCCTCTCGTGCTGCTCTCGGTCTGCCGGGTGGTCTGCCGGGTCGGTCTGCCGGGGGGCGTGCCGCCGCCGGACGCGGCGGCGGCACGCGGTGATGGGAACGCGGTGATGGGTCGCCGCGCCTCTACGGGGCGTTGACGAAGGCGAGTTTCACGCTGCCGTCACAGCGCCCGCCTGTGTCGTCCCAGTACCGGTAGGCGGTCTCGGCGACGAGCAGCGGTTCTCCGCCCGGCGAGCGCCGCTCCACGGACAGGAACTCGATCTCACCGAAGAAGGAACGGGCGTTGATGGGGCGCCGGAAACTGCCGCTGAAGCGGGCGATCAGGATGTCCGGCAGCTGATGGCGCCAGTAGTCGTCAAGCGTCCAGCCGGCGAACTCCTCAAGAAGTCCCTCTTTCACCGCCTTGGCGACGGTGTAGTACATCATCTGGTTGTAGCTGATGTTGACTTCGACGGCGTTGAGATGGCCGGTGTCGTCGATGTAGCAGGACTCCGGGATGGCCAGTTCGCAGCGCGCGGACACGAGGCTGGACCGGGTGCTCACCGCCGCGGACCGCAGGTACTTGCAGTGCGCCTTGTACGGTCGCAGAACCTGGGTCAGCAGTTCGTCGTCGTTGGCGTGGTCCTGAGCGGGCGGGTTGTGATGGAGGGACGTCCGCATCTCAGACGGCCCTGTCGTAGAGCTTGCGCGCGTCGTGCACGGTCACCCGGAAGGAGACGGTCGGCTCCGGGGTGGTGGTGTGGCGGGCGCGGTGGATCAGGCTGCGGTTGTCCCAGACCAGGAGGTCGCCCTTCTCGAAGGTCTGGAGGTGGATGTTGGGGTGCTCGAAGGTGTCGTCGAGCTGGCCGGTCGCTTCGAAGAGGCGCTGGAGCAGGTCGCCCTCCAGCGGTTCGCCGTCCTCGTCCTCCATGCCGACGGTGAAGCCCTCGCTGATGTACAGGACCGTCTCGCCGGTCATGGGGTGGGTGAACGTGCTGGGCTTGACGACCGGCGGGGTCTTCGTGTCGACCTCCTCGATGATCTCCGAGATCGGCCGGTAGACGTCCGAGGGCCGGATCTTGAAGTACTTGCGCACCGAGTGCCGGGAGAAGGTGCCCGCCACCTCCTTCTTCAGGTCCTCGGGAAGCCGTCCGTACGCCTTGCCCATGTCGATGAAGTAGGTCCCCCGGTTCTTCTCCGGAACGACCTGCGGGTAGATGAACGTCAGACCGAAGGGGTCCGGCATGAACTGGTAGTCGGCGTGCCAGAACTTCCCGGTTTTCGGCACGCCGATCTGCTTGCCGTCCTCGGGCACGTTGGAGGAGACGAATATCTCCTCGACCTCGGGGTGTTTGTACATCGGCTCGTAGTAGGTCTCGGGACGGCCGAAGCGCCGGCCGAGTTCCAGGAACTGCCGGGGCGCCAGATGCTGGTTCTTCAGGACCACGATCTTCTTGGCGTAGACGGCCGCCTTGATGGCGTCGATGTCCTCGGCGCCGGCGTCCGCGTGGTCGAACCCGTCGACCGTGACGCCGATGTCCGTGCCCATGACTTCCTCGATCTGCATGATTCCTGCTCTCGGTGGGGAACCGGTGGCGGTGGTGAGCGGGGCTACTGGGCGAGCTTCGCGTCGATGAGCTCGGTGGTCGCGCCGAGCGTGAGGTCTTCCTCAAGCTCGTTGTCGTCGATGTGGACGCCGAGTTCACGCTCGATGCGCATGCTGATCTCGACCATCGTCAGAGAATCGACGTCCAGCTGGGCGAAGGTGGCTTCGGGGCTGATCCGGTGACGCGGCACGTCGTGCAATTTCGTGACGATGTCGACCAGTTGGTCGTAGGTGGTGGTCATGACTCCTGCCTTCCTCCTGTGTCGTGCGGATGGTCGGTCCGGGTGAGAGCGGGCCAGGTCAGGAGGCAGGACCCCCAGGTGAGCCCGCCGCCGAACGCGGTGAGCAGCACGCGTTCGCCCGCGTGGATGGTGTGCTGGGCGGCCGCGTCGGCCAGGGCGAGCGGGATGGACGCGGCGCCGGTGTTGCCCACCGACTCGACGTTGGTCACCAGTCGTTGCGGGGGCACCCCGAGGTCCTCTGCCACCGAGCGCAGGATGCGCAGGTTGGCCTGGTGGGGGACGATGTGGTCGATGTCGTCGGCCTTGCGGTCGGCCAGCGTCAGCGTGGTGCGGGCGGAGGCCGTCATGCGGGTGACCGCGTGCCGGTAGACCTCCTTGCCGCGCATGGTGAAGTAGTGGTCCTGTGCGGCGGCCCGGGCGGAGGCCGAGCGCTGCCGTGAGCCACCGGCCGCCACCATGATCAGTTCCTCGCCGGCACCGTCGCTGCCGAGGTCGAAGTGGCCGACGGCGCCGGGTTCGTCGGCCTGGCCGGCGCGCAGGACGACGGCGCCGGCACCGTCACCGAAGATGATCGCGTTGGTCCGGTCGTCCGGGTCGACGATCGTGGAGTACGTGTCCGCGCCGATCAGCAGGACGCGTTCGGCCACCCGGGCCGCGATGAGGCCGGCGGCCGTGGCCAGTCCGTAGACGAATCCGGTGCATACGGCGCTGATGTCGAACGCCGCTGCTCCGGCCAGGCCGAGACGGTCGGCCACCAGGGGGGCGGTCGCCGGGCAGGAACGGTCCGGGGTCGTGGTGGCGACGACGACGGCGTCCACGGCGTCCACACCCGCGGATCGCAGGGCTCGTCGGCCTGCCTCCGCGGCCAAGTCGGAGGTGGCCTGGCCGGGTTCGGCGAAGTGGCGGCGGCTGATTCCGGTACGGGAGCGGATCCAGGTGTCGGTGGTGTCGAGCCGTTCGGAGAGCTCCTGGTTGGTCACGACACGTGGCGGGAGCCAGCCGGCGAGCCCGCACAGCACGGCAGCTCGATCGCGCGGTGGGGCGGTGGGTGGTGCGGGCAGGCTGAGGGGTCGGTCGAGAGTGCTGGACACAAGAGCTCCTGGGTCTCCCGGCATGCGTGAACGGATGTCTGGGGTGACGGGTAAGGAACGGTTGTAGGAGAGAGGGGGGGAGCGGGCGCGCTCAGACGTCCGCACGCCGTGGGAAGGGCAGCAGGGCCACAGCGCCGAGACCGATTCCGGCCGCGATCACATATGCGGCGCCACGAACTCCGTCCAGCAGACCGGCGGCTGTCAGGTCATGGCTGCCCGTGCCGGCGACGGCCACCAGGACGGCAAGGCCCACGGCGCTGCCGACCTGGAGGGTGGTCGAGGCCAGGCCGGACGCGATGCCCTGGTCCTGGTCCGGGACGCCGGTGGCGGCCGCGATCCACATGCCCGTCCAGGTGGCGCCCTGCCCCAGGCTGAGCAGCACGATGCCGGGCAGCAGACCCGCGTAGGAACCGTCCGCGCTGAACGCGACGGCGAGCAGCAGGGCGCCGAGCGCGCCGGTCGCCATGCCGGCCAGCAGCGTGTGCCGCACACCCAGCGCGGCCACGGCTCTCTCGCCGGCCTTCGTCCCGGCGGCCACGACGACCGCCGGGACGAGGAAGGCGGCCCCGGTGGCCATCGCGCTGTAGCCGTGCACCGTCTGGAAGTAGAGGGTCAAGAAGTACGGCAGCGAGCTGAACGTGGCGCTGAACAGCGCGGTCAGCGCCATGGCGCCGAGCAGACCGCGATGGCGGAACAAGTGCCCCGGCGTCAGCGGGGCATGACTGCGGGTCTCGGCCAGGACGAACAGGGACAGCGAAATCACCGAGAGGGCCGCGCATATGAGGACGCCCCGGCTGCTCCACCCGGCCTCCGGCGCATGGATCAGGACGAAGACGAGCAGGGTGATGCCCGCGGTGGCGGTCAGTGCGCCCGGCAGGTCGAAGTCCCGCCGCCGGGTCAGGGGACCGTCCGCGGGGAAGAGGAACGTTCCGGCCAGGGCGACGGCCCCGGCCAGCGGGACGTTGACAAGAAACACCGCAGGCCAGCCGAAGGCGTCGACGAGCACCCCGCCCAGCAGCGATCCGAAGCACAGCCCGCCGGCTCCGGCGGCGCCCCACGCGGCCAGCGCCCGGTTACGGCGGGGGCCTTCCTCGTACAGGGTGTTGATGAGGGAGAGAGCGGCGGGGAACAGCAGCGAACCGCCGATGCCCTGTGCCGCGCGCACCGCGACCAGTACGCCCGGGGACTCCGAAAGCCCGCCCACCAGCGAGGAGAGCGCGTACACCGACGCGGCCACGATGAAGACCCTGCGCCGCCCCAGCAGGTCCGTGGCCCGGCCACCGAGCAGCAGGAACCCGGCGGTGGTCACCACGTAGGCGCTGACCACCCATTGCAGATCCTGTCCCGAGAAGCCCAGCGTGCTGCCGATGCTGGGGAGGGCGACGTACACGATGTTGTAGTCGAGTGAGATGACCAGTTGCGCGGCGGCCAGGACCAGGAGCGGCAACCCGAGGCGCTGACGGGTCGGAGCAGATGGCGAATTCACTGCAGACATTGCGGAACGATTCCCCCTAAGAATCCGTCCCCCTGAAACAGGACGGCGGCTCACCCCGGGATCGTGGCTCACATCCGTCGCCAGCCACAAGCTCTCGCCTCTCGTTTTCGGACTGGCTTGCGAGCGGGTTGCAAGAATCGTTCACTTCTTCATTGAAGGTCGAACATTCGAGACGGGTGCCAGGGCAGCCGATTGTGGAACATGCCAGGTGAGCATGCAGATTGCGAAGCCGATGGGTGGTGCCGGTGCGTGTGTAGGGAGCGGAGGACGGGCTCCCTATTCGACAAGTCGGCTGACAGCGACTGCTGGTTCCAGCCCTCTCGGACGAATCTTGACGCACCATGGATGGCTGATTTCAGCGCCCCGGCAATCGAGTTGACCCCCCGCCGGAGATATCGTTCAGGGCGATCCGGAGCTCGATATTTTGAAACGGCTGGGGATGCCCAATTATAGAGGGTCGGATGTCGGAGTCCTCCGGTTCCCGACAACAGCAAAGTTTTTTGTCACACACCCCGGCCGCGTCATTGGTCGGGTACCCCCCTACCGTATGGACGCATGGTGAAGTTGAAGCGTGTTTTTTTCGTCCCCCCGGTCTTATGGGCGTTCGTCGTGCTGCTCGTGTCATTGACGGCCGTGTCCTATGCCGTGGGCCGCATGGCGGGTCCGGTGGCCCCTGGCATGCACCGCACCGTGCCGGCGTCCGGGGATTCCGAGGGGCCGGGTATGCCGGGCATGCGCGGCCTCGGGCCGGTCGACCGTGAAGTCCGGGGGAGCCGATGAGCACTCCCGAACGGCATGAGACGGCCGCCGAGTCCGGTGCGACCACCGACCTGCTGGTCGGCGGCATGACGTGCGCCGCGTGCGTGGGCCGGGTCGAGAAGAAGCTGGGCCGCGTCCAGGGGGTGACGGCCACCGTCAACCTCGCGACAGGACGGGCCCGTGTCTCCCACCCCGCGTCGGTGACCGCCGCCCAGTTGATCTCCGTGGTGGAGAGCGCCGGTTACACGGCCGAACTGCCGCCGCCACCCGCGAACGAGCAGCACGCGGGCGCGGCAGGCGAGCAGCCGAAGGCTCGCGCCGGCGTCACGGACGGGGGCCGTCTGCTGATCACGGCATTGCTCGCGCTGCCCGTGCTCCTGCTCTCCATGGTGCCGTCCCTCCAGTTCACCTACTGGCAGTGGTTGTGCTTCAACCTGGCTGTTCCGGTGGTGTGTTGGAGCGCGAAGCCGTTCCACGAGCGGGCCGTGAAGGGTCTGCGGCATGCCACGGCGACCATGGACACCTTGATCTCCCTCGGCGTGTTCGCCTCGTTCGCCTGGTCCGCGTACGCCCTGTACTTCGGCGGCGCGGGCCGGCCGGGCATGCGCATGGCGTTCAGTCCGGTGCCCGAGGCCGGCGGCGGGAGCGCGCATCTGTACCTGGAGGCGGCCGTGAGCGTGCCGCTGTTCGTGCTGGCCGGCCGCTACCTGGAGGAACGTGCCAAGCGGGGAACCGGATCGGCGCTGCGCGCGCTCGCCGAAATCGGCGCCAGGGACGTCGAGTTGCGCGAGGGTGACCAGGGTCGGCGGGTCCCGGTCTCCGCGCTCCGCGTCGGCCAGGAGTTCCTGGTACGACCGGGTGAGAAGGTCGCCACGGACGGTGTGGTCACCGACGGCAGCTCCGCCCTCGACCTGTCCCTGGTGACCGGTGAGAGCGTCCCGGTGGAGGTCGGGCCGGACTCGGCCGTGGTGGGCGGCGCCGTCAACGCCGGCGGGCTGCTTGTGGTCCGGGCCACCGCGGTCGGCGCCGACACACAACTCGCCCGGATCACCCGGCTGGTGAGCGACGCGCAGGCCGGAAAAGCGCGCATGCAGCGACTGGCCGACGCCGTCGCCGGGGTCTTCGTACCCGCGATCGTGACCGTGGCCTGCACGGTACTGGGCTTCTGGCTCGGCGCCGGGGCGGATCCTTCGGCCGCAGTGACCGCGGCGGTCGCCGTCCTGGTCGTCGCGTGTCCCTGCGCACTCGGCCTGGCCACCCCGACCGCCTTCATGGCCGCCACCGGGCGCGGCGCGCAGCTCGGCGTCCTGCTTCGCGGCCCCGAAGCGCTGGAACGGCTGCGGCACATCGACACCGTCGTCTTCGACAAGACCGGCACCCTCACCACCGGACGCATGTCCCTCGGCGGGACGACGGTGGTGGCCGGGGAAGACGCGGGAAAGATCCTCCGCCTGGCGGGGGCGGTCGAGCACGGCTCCGAACATCCCATCGGTCGAGCCATCGCCGCCGCTGCCCGCCAGACCGCGGACGCCGGCCGGCTGCCCCCCGTGGCCGACTTCCGTGCCGTTCCCGGACTCGGTGTCCGAGGCCGGGTCGAGGGCCATGAGGTCGCCGTGGGCCGCCCACGACCCGACGCCCCACTCCCGCAGGCGCTGCAACGCGCCGTGGACGACGCCCACGCCGCCGCTCGCACCGCCGTGGTGGTCGAGAGGGACGGTCACCCAGTCGGTGTCCTCGCGGTCGGCGACACCCTGCGGCCCTCCAGCTACTCCGCCGTACGGCACCTGCGCAAACTGGGCATCGAGCCCATCCTGGTGACCGGCGACGGACCGGCCGCCGCCCGTGCCGTGGCCGAGCAGGTCCGTATCGACACGGTGCACGCCGAGGTCACCCCGGAGGGCAAGTCCGCCATCGTGGCCCGACTCCGCGACGAGGGGCGCCGGGTGGCGGTGATCGGCGACGGCGTCAACGACGCGGCCGCGCTGGCCTCGGCCGACCTGGGCATCGCCATGGGCGGCGGCACCGACGCGGCGATCGGCGCCGCCGACATCACCCTCGTACGCGAGGACATGCAGGCCGTGGTCGCGGCCGTCCACCTCACCCGCAGGACCCTGAGCACCATCCGCGCCAACCTCACCTGGGCCTTCGGCTACAACCTCGTCACCGTGCCGCTGGCCGCCACCGGCTGGCTCAACCCGATGTTCGCGGCCGTGGCGATGTCCGCGAGTTCCGTCCTGGTGGTCGCCAACAGTTTGCGGCTGCGCGCCTATGCGCCACCCGGCAACCGCTACCGCTCCACATCGGCGTCTGCCTCCGCCGGCAAGGGCGGTCCGACACCACCGTCCGCGGCGGACGGCGGCGCCGCCTCGCCCCTGGAGGAGATCCGATGAGTTCCCCCTCACCCGCCGGCCCGGCCGAGCAAGCGTCGCCGCCCTGGCGCCGTGTGACGGCCGGCGCGCTCAGCGCCGCTCTGGTACCCGTGGTCACGTGCGTCACGGCCTTGTTGCTGCTGACGGCCTATACGACAACGGGTGCGGCGGGTGACGCGCCGGCAAGGATCAGCGTCGGTAACGCCCGCATCTTCGTGCCCCCCAACTCCGAGAACACGGCCGCCTTCTTCGACATCAGCAACACCGGGGCCACCGACGACGTGCTGACGTCCGTCTCCTCGCCGCAGCTCGGGGCGGTCATGCTGGGCCGCCGGGTCACGAAGGACGGAGCGGGACACATGGAACCGTTGGGCAGCCTCACGATCCCGGCCCGAAGCAGCGTGCGGATGACCCCGTACGGCGTCGACGTCATGGTCGCGGATCCGCCGGAGCTCAAGGCGGGGGACACGGTCCGCTTCGACCTGTTCTTCCGTGACTCCGGCCGGGTGAGCGTGGAGACGGTGACCGTGCCGGTGCGGTCGTGACGAGGAAGGGCGGCTCCTGCGCTCTCCTCGGATTCACCCTTCACCCATCAGCTTGCGGATCTCGGTGACGGCGGCGACGAGCGCCTTCCGCTCGGGGACGGTGGTCTCCGGGTGCCACAAATCGACCAGCAGGCACGTGCGTGGACGCGTGCCTCGGTTCCACGCCTCGTGCTCGAAGGAGTAGTCGAAGAGCAGGCACTTGCCCTCCTCCCACGACCGCGTCTCGCCCGCGACCGTGATGCCGCATCCCTCGGGGATGTCGACCGCCAGGTGCAGGTTGATGCTGAAGTTCCACAGGTCACAGTGGGGAGCGATCGCCGCGCCGGGCAGCAGGGTCGAGAAGTGGCACTCCAGCAGGGGACAGAGCTTCCCGGTGTCGACCGCCTGCTCCTTCAGCACCTGGAAGGCGGTCGGCACCATGCCGGCCGCCTCCTGCGCCAGGCCGCCCTTGCGGAAGAGATAGAGAGCCTGCCAGTCCGTCTGGCGTGTGAGGTAATGCTCGTAATCGGAGAACGCCTCCCGCCGGGCGCCCCAGGCGGCCTCCAACTCCTCCCTTATCGTCGCGTGGTTCGCCTCCAAGGCGCGCACCACCGGTGCCAACTCGGGGTGGCTGTATGGATCGTGCCAGGCCTGCTGGGAAACTCCCGGTAAAATCCATTTGGCTTCCTTCTGTAGCGGATGGCGATCCCCCTTTCCGGCCGCCAGCATCTGCTCCACCCGGGCGATCGAATCCGTTCCGTACTCGCTCCGGATGGCGGCGAAGGCGACGTCTATCTCCGGGGTCATAAAATCTCCATGATGTCGAGCTTCACAGTCCCTGCATACGGTGTGGAGGCTACCGAGGACGTACCCATCCCGTCTCCGAGGGAAAAGCACGGCGTGGCCGGTTTTGGGGGCACGGCAGACGGTGCGCATGGTGCCATGCGCCGGTCGTGCTTCCGGTGCTCCGGAAATTCGACTGTCCCTGGGAACTGGGGGACGCCGTGGGCCGACTTCCTCAAGGGAATTCCGTGCGTGGCCAGTTGATTCGGATCGCTATCGCGGGAGAGCCGCGAATTTCCTACTCGGCCGTGTCGCAGATCCATGGGCCCAACCTGCCGGCCGATCCGCCGGTCGCCTCGTCCGGCGTCCAGCGGGCCTTGCCTCCTGCCTCCTTGTCTCCAACTGCCTTGCCTCGCACGGTAGTTCAAAGTGACGCGATCGAGGCACACCCACCCGTGACGGCACAAGGTCCCGGTCTGCGCCATGCCCGGACTGGTCTCAGCCGTAGCTGTGACACATGGTTGTTCCCCCGCTCCCCGCACAGGTACAGATATGGGCGACCAGTCGGTACAAGGAGGGGAAAATCATGAAGAAGACCATGACGAAGGCCGCCGGAGTTGTCCTGGGCCTGGCGCTCGCCGGCACGCTCGGGGGCGTCGGCACGGCCGAGGCACAGGTCCAGCCGTCGGTCACGGCGCCCACAGCAGCACCGGCCATCAGCGCGGCGGGCACGTCCGGTCCGGCCGTCCAGACGCCTGCCTCGGTCGTCGCGGACCTGAAGGCAGCGACGAGCAGGGCACGCGCCGCGCTGGCACCCAACGCCCGGGTCATCTGCTACGCCGCCCACGTCCAGGACATCGGCTGGCAGGCCGCCGTCTGTGACGGCGCCGTGGCGGGCACGACGGGGCAGAGCCGCCGGATGGAGGCCCTGGCCGTCTCGACCAGCGGTGTCGGCGGGGTCTGCGCCGACGCACACCTCGCCGACATCGGTTGGCAGGGCTGGGCGTGCGGCTCGGACGGACAGGTCGTGACGGTGGGCACCACCGGCCAGTCGCGCCGCATGGAGGCGCTGGGCGTCCAGGTCGGCTCGGGCAGCGTAGGGGCGCAGGCGCACGTGGAGGGCTACGGCTGGCTGAGTTCGGTCTCCGGTAACCCGGTCTACGCGGGGACGACGGGCCAGTCCCGCCGTATGGAGGCCGTACGCATCTGGGTCTGACCCGGATGCCCGGACGCCCGGATGCCCGGACGCCTGACGGCTCACGGCTCACGGCTGACGGCTGAGAAGCAGGGGCCATGCCCTGTGGGCATCGCCCCTGCTGTCCCGATCCACCTGAAGGGGACTCGTCTTGTGTGGGAACGGCTCCTGCCGGGGCCCTCCGTACGCGCGGGTGGGCGAAGGCCCGGCGACGGCGTCCGTCGCGCGGTTCCCGGCGCGATCAGGTAATCAGGAACGGTGAACAAGGACGCGACCAGCCCCTTCGTGCATGTCCGGGGCGCCAGTGAGAACAACCTGCGGAACATCGACGTCGACGTTCCGCGGGACGCGATGGTCGCCTTCACCGGTGTCTCCGGTTCGGGAAAGTCCTCGCTCGCGTTCGGCACGCTCTACGCGGAGGCTCAGCGCCGCTACTTCGAGTCCGTGGCACCGTACGCCCGACGCCTGTTGCAGCAGGTCGGCGCACCGCACGTGCAGGAAATCACCGGACTGCCACCCGCCGTGGCGCTCCAGCAGCGACGCGGGTCGCCCAGCTCCCGCTCGACGGTCGGCACCCTCACCACGCTGTCCAATCTGCTGCGCATGCTGTACTCCCGTGCCGGCACCTACCCGGCCGGGGCCGCCCGGCTGGAAGCCGAGTCGTTCTCACCCAACACCGCCGCCGGCGCCTGTCCAAAGTGCCACGGGCTGGGGGTCGTGCACGACGTCGCCGAGGATCTGCTCGTACCGGACCCCTCGCTGAGCATCCGCGAAGGGGCGATCGCCGCCTGGCCCGGCGCCTGGCAGGGCGCCAACCTGCGCAGTGTCGTGAACGGTCTGGGCATCGACATCGACCGGCCGTGGCGCAGGCTCAGGAAGAAGGACCGCGACTGGCTGCTGTACACGGACGAACAGCCCTCCGTGTACATCGAGCCGGAGGAGGACCGCATCGACTACGGCTACCAGGGCACGTTCTGGAGCGCCCGCAAGCACGTCATGCACGTCCTCGCCGACTCCAAGAGCGAGAAAATGCGCGAACGGGCGCTCCGGTTCGTCAGGAGTGTGCCCTGCCCCGAGTGTCACGGCAGCGGACTGCGGCCCGAAGCGCTCGCCGTGACCTTCGCCGGACGGTCCATCGCCGAGATCAACGCGCTCCCACTCACCGGCGTCGCTGCGCTGCTGCGGCCCGTCGCGGGGCGGTCCAAGGCCGACGCCACCACGTCGACCGCCCGGTCCGGGGAGACCACCGAGGTCGCGGTCCGGATCTGCGGCGACATGATCGCACGGGTCGACACCCTGCTCGACCTGGGCCTTGGATATCTCAGCCTCGGACGCCGCTCGACGACCCTGTCGCCCGGCGAGGCGCAGCGGCTGCGCATCGCCACCCAGCTGCGCTCGGGCCTGTTCGGCGTCGTCTACGTTCTCGACGAACCCTCCGCGGGATTGCACCCGGCCGACGCGGAACCGCTCCTCGACGTGCTGGACCGCCTCAAGGCGGCGGGCAACTCGCTGTTCGTCGTGGAGCACGACATGGACGTCGTACGGCGGGCGGACTGGGTCGTCGACATCGGGCCCGGCGCGGGCGAGGGCGGTGGGCGCGTGCTGTACAGCGGCCCGGTCGCCGGCCTTGAGCGGGTGGGGGATTCGGCCACGGGCCAGTACCTGTTCGGGCGCGCCCAACCGCTCGATCACCGCCCGCGCACACCGCACGGCCGGCTGCGCCTGCGCGGCGTTTCCCGCCACAATCTGCGTGACGTGTCCGTCGACGTACCGCTGTGCGTACTGACGGCGGTGACCGGCGTGTCCGGCTCCGGTAAGTCGACACTGGTGACGCAGGTGCTCGCCGAGGTCGTCCGCGGCCACCTCGGCCTCGTACCCGATGAGCCCGATGAGCCGGACGAGGCGCGGCTGGAGGTGGACGTCCAGGACGCGTCGGGGGTCGAGTCCTTCGACCGGCTGGTCCTGGTCGACCAACGGCCCATCGGCCGCACTCCCCGGTCCAACCTGGCCACGTACACGGGTCTGTTCGACGCGGTGCGCAAGCTGTACGCGGCGACGGACGAGGCCAGGGCGCGCGGCTACTCGGCCGGGCGCTTCTCCTTCAACGTGCCCGAAGGGCGGTGCGAGACCTGCCAGGGCGAAGGATTCGTCGCGGTCGAGCTGCTGTTCCTGCCCGGCACCTACGCGCCGTGCCCGTCCTGCCACGGCGCCCGGTACAACGCGGAAACGCTGGAAGTCACCTACCGCGGCAAGAACATCGCGGACGTGCTGGCGCTGTCCGTCGACGCCGCCGCCACGTTCCTGTCCGCCGTCCCGGCCGCCTCCCGCAGCCTGGAGACGTTGCGCGAGGTGGGACTGGGATACCTGCGGCTCGGCCAGCCCGCCACGGAACTCAGCGGTGGTGAGGCGCAACGCATCAAACTCGCCACCGAACTGCAGCGGGCCCGCCGCGGGCACGCGCTCTACCTGCTCGACGAGCCGACGGCGGGGCTGCACCCCGCGGACATCGCGCTGTTGCTGCGGCAGCTGCACCGGCTCGTCGACGCGGGCAACACGGTCGTCGTCGTCGAGCACGACCTGGACACGATCGCCACCGCCGACTGGGTCATCGACCTCGGGCCGGGCGGCGGCGACGCGGGCGGGCGAGTGGTCGCGGCGGGCCCGCCGGCCAAGGTGGCGAAAGCCCGCCGCAGCGCCACCGCGCCCTATCTCGCGGCCCGGCTCGCACGTCCCTGACAACGGCGCGACGGGCTGAGCACCGGTCACCCGTCACCGGTTCGGGGCGCAACGGGCGGCGAACCGCTCGGCCACCTCGGCGGGCCGCAGCCGCATCTTGACCACTTCAGCCGCTGGCTCCCGCTTCCTCACAGGGGCAGCTCGTGTAGAGCGACAGCCAGAAGTGCTGGGATGTGTCAGCCATCGCATGGTGCGGAGGCGGCTATGTCCAGGCGTGTCAGGGACACCTTCGTCGCGGTGAGTTGCACTCCCTTTGCCTTGACGCCATCGAGGGTGAGGTACGGAATGGGGAGGGGCGGGATCGCGCTCGTGGGGAGGGCGACGGGCAGGACGCCCAGGAGCCGTCCGCTCAGTACTGCGGCGTGAAAGTGGACGTCGCCGGTGAGCAGCGCCCGGGCTGCTTTGACACACACCCCTCCCGTGCCGTCGTCGATGAGCACGAGGGGGCGCCGGACGTCCATGGACGTGGCCGTACAGGAGGCGGGGGAGCCCGGGCGCAGCGGCAGGGGAAAGCAGAACAGGCCTCGGACGGTGAGGGAGTCGGCGTACAGGGTGACGCCGGTGTGCAGCCAGGGCCGGGGTGTGACGGCGGGGTCTGCCACTGCCGGGGCCGGCGGCGATGTGAAGGACAGGATGAGCTCGGCTCCCAGAAGGAGGGGCAACCACCGCATGGCCCCCTGTGCTTGCGCGGGGCTTCTCATGTTCGGGCGGTGGGTGAGGGAGCGGTCCGCCACGCCACGGCCAGTGCCCCACCCAGCAGGGCGAGCACCATGCCCGCCAGGAATCCGCCGAGATTGGCCAGGGGGTAGGACAGGACGCCGAGCGCGATCGCTGCCCATCCGCTGCGTGCGGCGCGGACGGGGACGAACCACATGTGTGCTGCGCACGCGGCCAGGCCCGTGGCCACCGCGATGGCGACGGCGCCGCTGGACCCCTGGACGGTGAGGTAGGCGGGCCGGCCCAGGGGGAAGGCGGCAACTTCCAGGGCGGAGACGAGCACGATCAGCGCGGCGGCGGCGGGCCTGCGCCGCAGGAGCTGTGTCAGAAGCACGGGTGGTCGCCTTCCTGCACGGCCATGTGCGCGCCGCGCAGGTCGAAGGACCCGGCGGTGACGGACCATGAGGTGAGCTGCATCTGGTCGATGTCCAGGGTCTGGGCCTGTTGTCCATAGGCGCCGGACGTGCCGTGCACGCCGGGCACGGCGTCCAACGTCGCTGCATCACGGCCCAGTTGGGCGTGGCCGAAGCGCAGGTCGCCGTCGAGGTGGTCGAGATCGAGCACCAGGTTGCGGGCGGTCACGGGTTCGTCGTCGTCCGACCTGATGGTGAGTGTGATGGCCCCGAGTGGGGTGTGCACCACGGACGACTGGCACAGCCGGGTGATGCGGGCACTGTTGATACCGGCGATGGCCACGGGGCGCGGCGAGCCGGTGGAGTCCTGGGCGAATGCGGCGAACTGCACGGCGCCCACGCCGTGCAGGCGTTCCGCGGACACCTGGAATGACCTGCCTGCGACGGCGAACGACACGGGCAGGGCGACCGCCGTGGTCGTGCCGACCACGGCCACGCCCAGGACGGCGGCGATGGTCGCGACGAGGGCGAAGCGCCGCCAGTCCGTTCCCCGTGGGGGGTCGGTGGGGGGCGCCGCGCAGGGCCCGTCCCCACCTGGTGCTGGTCTCCCGTCGGCTGCGATGGGTCCCGCTGTCGGGCGGTCGAAGAAGGGGAAGCGCATGATGTGTCCTTTCCGCTGTCCTGGTCGGGGGTCGGCCACGACGGTGTGTCAGGGCAGCAGGCCCGCATGTGGTGGCTGGTTGAGGTGGATGCGACGGCCGGCCAGGCCGGCGAACTGGGGGGCCAGCTGGGAGATCGGCGCACGGGTGAAGACACCCAGGTGGTGTCCCGTGTGCTGGGCGTGGTCAAGGACTTCGGACCAGTGGGTGAACCGCGTCACGAGAGCGACCGGCCCCACCGGAATCTCCGGGCGCTGATCGCTCAGGGCGCCAGGGTCCAGCAGCAGGAGTGGCCCCGGGGCTGGCGGGGCCCCTCCTGGCCGGTACGTGGGAGGGCTCCAGTCCGTGAGTGGGCGGGCGCCGGCGGACATGCGGCTGTGGGCCCACGCCACCAGGCGGGTCAGGTGAAGCTCGTCCGGCAGCGCCGTCGTGCCGGTGAACGTCCGGGCCTCGCGGACGAAGGCGTCCAGGAAGTCCTCGGTCCGGCGGGCGTGGACGGCGACGAGCGGCGTGGCGGCGCAGCTGCGGCCGGCGCGCGCGAAGCATGCCCGTACCGCAGCCCGCGCGGCCGCGCGGGCACTGCCGTCGTGACGCAGGATGAGCAGACAGGGCGGCCGGGGGCGCGCCACTGGCCCGGTCGCGCCCGGAGGACAGCACAGAGGAGCGAGAGCGTCGGCGTGTTCGGCCAGGACGGCGCGCAGGCCGGAGCCGGACATCCCGGCGGCTTCCCCTCGCACCGCCACCTGCCACACCCCTGCGGGCAGGCCCACTTCACGGGCCAGAGCGGCTGCCGCCAGAGCCACGGGCGCGCTGCGGGCGCTCACATCGGTGACCACTGCCGCACCTGCGAGGAGCGCGGGCAGTGCGCCCTCGAACATGGCGGCCAGCGGGCGGGAGTCGTCGCAGTAGGAGACGGTGACGGCTGGAGCGATGTCTGCGGCCTGATAGGGCGCGGGAGCGAAAGGGGGACGCTGCCACCACCGCACGGCGGTCCGTGGGCTCGACGTACTGAGGCGCAGTACTCGCTCGGCGTCCCGGCATTCCTCGACCGTGTCCTTGATGCCGAAGCCCGCACTGTGGCGCAGCACCGCCATGAACGCGGCCCGCCCGGCGGCGACTTCCCTGCGTAGCCGGATGACCGTCGCGCGCCTGCCTGCCTGCCCGGTCGCCAGCCACGCGCCCTGCGCCTCACGCCCTCGGTCGACGGCTTGGCGGGCATCGGCCGCCGTGCACAGCGTGAGCGGCGGCAGTGGACGTCCCGACAGGAGGCTGTGCACGGTGGCCTGCGCGTGGGATGCGGGTGGGAGGGTTCCCGCTGCGAGTGCGCGGGCCATCGTGGCGCCGAGCAACTCCTCGTAGGTGTACGGAAGCGAATGCATGAGGGCGCTCCAGGGCGCTGATTGCTCGATGTCCGGATCAGGAGCGGGGGCCCGGGGCGGCGGGCATGGCCGCGGAGGCTGCCCGGCCGATGGGCGGGGTGGGAGGCACGCCGCGTAGGCCCGGGCCGTGGACGGAGGGGAGAAGGATGCGGCGGCTGTGAGCTGCCAGCAGCCCGCCCGGTCGCAGCAGGACGGCAGCGGACGCGGCCCACAGGAGCCCCCCGAGCGGGACGCCGAGTCCCCTGATCGCCAGGTGGGCCCCGATAGCCAGGGCCAGGCAGGGCCCCAGGACGACGAGGAGTATCTGGCTGACGGCCCGAAGGCCGGGCAGGCGGCGGCGGGGTGCCGAGGGCGCGAGGCGGGCACGGACGCCCCGCGTATGGGCCCGGGCGTTCAGCAGGAGCAGCGCCGGCATGAGAACGAGCCCCATGACCAGGAGCGTGAGGGCAACGGGGGAGCGCAGCCAGGTGGTGATCTCCTGCCATGAGGGAAGAAGCGCGCGGGGGAAGTCCGCTTGCGGTTTCGGCGCCAGGAGCCGGTGGAGCCCGGTCCCGTCCCAGCCATGGATGAGCACGAAGAACATGCCGATGTACGCCAGGACGAGTTGAAGGGCCGCCGCCCAGGTCCTGCCTCCCACCAGCAGCCGGTGCGCGCACTGATGGCCGAGCGCGGCACACACGGTGACACCGGCACTGAACAGACCGAGCCCCCACGGCGGAAGTGCCCCGACCGCATACATGGTCTCCCAGCCGGGGAAGCGGACCGCGAGGCACATGCCCATGGGGACGAACAGCGACCCCATGAACAGCAGGGTGGCTACCAACTGGCGCTCCCGCACCGCCCGTTGCCTTCGGACGTCCCCGGTCGCCGCCTGCACTTCCTCGGCCGTCGACAGGGCGTAACCCGCCCCGATGGCGTAGGCCCAGAAGGCGTCTACTTCGACCATGTGGGCAGGTCCCTTCCCGCGGAAGACGGCTGAGGTGACGCGGCCCGGCCGAGCGGAGCTGTGACGACGGGAGCGGGGAGCTGCGGCTGCGAGGTGGCCTCCTGCGGGAGCCGCAAGTCTGCCCCGGGCGGTGGGCAGGCGCTGCACCAGGTGGGCAACCGCACGCCACAGAACCGCAGTTGGGCCAGTCGTGCCTGGTATGCGGCGCCGTCGAGAAACGCTTGCGCGAGCTCGGGGGCGCGGCGGTTGCGCGGGTTCTGCCAGGCGGAACCGTGCACCCAGGCGTTGAACGCGCCCATCGCGGGGCCGCACCAGATCTGGTAGTCGCCGACGCGGGTGGGCTCGCCGTCGGTCGCCCAACGGGAGGACAGGCCCAGGTACCAGCGAAAAAGCAGAGCCATGCGCACCTTGGGTTCGCGGGCGGCGCGCTCTGCCTCCTGGGGCCGCTGCCGGCTCAGATACGCGGCCACGTCGGCCCAGACTTCCGTGACCGGGCGTCCCAGCACCTGTTCCTCCAGCCGCAGACGGTCCGGCGGTGAGAGGTCGTCGAGACCGTTGTGCGTGCGATAGAGGCGGTAGAGCCAGGCCGCCCTGCCCGCGAACAGGCTGCCGCGGCGCAGTACTTGGACGTCCACGCCCATCTCGAACATGTCGGCTGCCGGAGCCATCGCGCAGTCCGCGATGTCCGCCGCCGCCAGCGCCTCCTTCACCTGCGGTGATGTCCCCGCCTCGACGCAGGACTGGTTGACGGAACCGGTCACGACGTAATCCGCTCCCAGCGAGAAGGCGGCGAACGCGGCGTGCGGGGTGCCGATGCCGCCCGCCGCACCGATCCCCACGTCGCCGCCCAGACCTCCCTCGTGGCGCTCCCGGTCGCGCAGCGCCAGAAGGAGGGGGAGCTGGGTCACCAGGGGGCGCCGGTCGGTGTGCCCGGCGGAGTCGGCCTCCACGGTGATGTCGTCGGCCAGCGGTACCCGCCGGGCCAGCTCGGCCTGGCCCGGGGTGAGACGTCCGTCGCGGACGAGTTCTGCCAGGAGCTCGCCGGGCGCCGGGCGCAGGAAGAAGGCCGCCGTGGCGGCCCGGGAGACCTTGGCGATGACACGGTGCCTGATCTGGACAGCGCCGTCCGGCCCGGGGTGCAGTCCAGCGGCACGGTAGCGGACCAGATCGGCGGTGGGCTGGATGAACGCGGATGCCTCGACGCACGGCATCTGGTGGTGCAGATACAGATCGACGCACCGGCGTTCGGCCGCGGGATCGGCCGGACTGTGGATCAGGTTGCACGCCCACGGCAGGTTCGGCAGTTCGCGCCGCAGCCGTCGCACGGCTTCGTCGACGCGGTCAGCGGGCAGCCCTGCCGCCCCGAAGGACGCCAGGTGGCCGCCGCGAGCCATGGCCGTGACCAGTTCCACGGAAGAGATGCCGCCGGCCATCGAGCCCGCCATGTACGGGAACCGCAGCCCGTGGCGGTCCAGGAAGGCGGGCGAACCCAGGTGCCGCACGCTGACAGGGGCCGCCACGGCCACCACCCGCGCGTCACGCCCGGGCCGCTCGTCGGTGACGCCTGTCCGCCCTTGGGAAGCCACCACGTAGCAGGGCCGTCCAAGGTCGGTCAGGACGGAGCGCACCCCCGCAGCGTCGAAGTGCACGCTCATGAGTCCCCCCGCGCCGAGCGGTCGCCGGGGACGCGCAGGGCGATGTCATGCACGGCGTAGATGCGCAGCCCGTCCCGCCATACGCTGCCTTCCGCCGTCACGGTCCAGCCGCCTCCTTCACGGACGACTTCGCGTACGTGCACCTCGGCCTGGATGCCTCGGTGGTGCGGCTGGATCTGGCCGCGATAGGTCCAGCGCAGTTCTGCCCCGAGCAGGGGCACCGGCTCAGGACGGGGGCCGGTGATGATCCCCGCGGAGCGCACACAGGCCCGGGTCATCTGCAAGAGCAGTTCGATGCCGCACGAGCCCGGCATGACCGGGTCGTGCAGGAAGTGCTGGTCGAAGAACCAGTCGTCGGGGTCGATGGGTTTGTCGCAGAGCAGATAGCCCCGTCCGTACCGTCCCCCGTGCTCGACGAACTCGGTGGTGGCGCGTGCCAGGAAGGCGAGCCGCCCCGAGGCGCCGGAATGTACGGCCGGCTCCAGGGGTCGCGTAACGGGCCGTGGTGTCTGGAGTTGAAGCCAGGGCGGCACGAGACGGCCCCCGTCCAACCCCTGCTGGTGCGCGAGGACCGGCTCGGTGAAGAAGCCGTGGACGGCCTCTCCCGTATAGAACGTCTCACCGCCCACGGCCAGTTCATATCCGTACCGTTGGAGGGACGCGCCCGGCAGCGGCGTATGGGCGAGCAAAGTCGTACGCTGGCGAATGGTGCGGCCGCGCAGGTCCACGGCTTGCAGCAGCCGGGAGCAGCCTTCGAGATTGCGTACGGTCAGGTCCTGGTCCGGGTACTCCATGCAGGCACCCAGGGAGGCTCCGACGAAAGCGGCGGCTTGCAGGGAAGTCTCCAGGAGGAACAGGTGCGGGGTACGTCCCCCGTTCTCGTCGATGTACCAGGGCGAGGCCGGCACGTCATACTCGGTGACATACGACGAGCCTGCGGGGTACTGGCCGGGCTCGGCAGGTGAGTCCACCAGGCGGTCCAGCATCAGCAGGTCGCCTCGGGGAAGCCGGGGCCGGACCAGGCGTGCCGAACAATTGCGGGCCGTGCCATGGGCGATGCGCAGGTCGCCCTCCGCAGCGTGAGCCATGTGCAGTTCGTTGGCGAAGCACTGTTGCCCGTCTTCAGTGCGGCGCTGAGCAACGCCGCTGTCACCCGGGCCGAGATCGCGTTCTGGCGGTTCCCGCAGAACGCAGCCCACGGAGTGCAGACGGGCGATCGTGGTGCGACCGTCGCCGAAGGACACGTCCGCCGTCACGTGGGGGCGCGGAACCAGACTGATCGAGACGATCTCAGCCTCCAGCGTGAGCGCACCTCGCAGGTCGGCGGCGTCCCGTACTTCGATGTGGACGGGCTCCTCGGTCCAGGGCGCCGGGCGAGGGCCGGGCAGGCACAAGTGCAGCCCCTGGTGCAGCGCGTGGACGTGGAGTGCCTGCCATGCGGCGAACAGCAGTGTCTGCCAGGTGACAGGCTCGCCCGTACCGCTGCGCAGCGTTGCTGTCACCCGGCCCTGGCGGTAGCGGCCGGTGCCGGTGCCGGTCAGGACGACGTCCTCCAGGAGAGCGAACGCGTCTGCGGTCCGGTCCGGGATCGTGGAGCTGTCACCGGGACCGAAGGGCGCGCCGAGAACGCCGACGAGGTCTCCGTTGCTCAGTCGGTCCAGTTCGGCTCGGCGCAGCCGATGGCGGGCAGCCTGGGCCAGGGCACGGAACTGGCGCGGCTGCGCGGGAAGTTGCCGTACGGGCCACGGCGTGGCGGACAGGGCGAGGGGCCCGCTCAGGCCGGACACCTCTGCGAGGGGCAGACCGTCGTGACAGACCTCCCAGACGTGGGTGTCTGGACGGCCCTGGGAAGGGACGGCGGTCACTCGGAGACCGCCGATGCTGGTGGGTTGCGCCGTCTGGCGCCACGTCAATGTGGCGCGCAGCGTGGAGAGGCGGCGCGGTTCGTTGTCGGCCGGGAGGGGAGGGGCGGCCAGGGGCGGGGCCGCCGCACAGGCACGCGTGGTGGCTTGCTGCACAAGGACGGGGAAGGCGCGGCGGGCAGGGGTCTGGGCTGTCGCATCCCGTGTCGCGTCTTGGGCAGGAGCCGGGGTCGCGGGCCCCGTGTGCGTCCTCGGGCCGGAGGTGTCGTCTGCCAGGAGCCATTCCTGAAGGGCACGGTGAGCTCGTAGCGCGGCCCTGTGGGCGGTGCGGACGGCGGCGGCGATTTCCTCCGTCGGACCTGCGGTGGGCGCGGGAGTCCGAGTGGGTTCCGGCGATGAGGCGGGCGCCCCAGGCTGCTCCTTGGGGCTTTCGTCGGCTGCCTCCGGCCACCATGGGACGAGGGATGCGTCGAATGTCAGGTCGTTCATGCACTCGTGTCTGTTCGTTCCGGTGGGGCAGGACGGGAAGGTGCTGGGGGGCCGCATCACGCGCCGGCCATCCGCGGCGCCGGCCAGGCGGCCCGGCTGCCCAGCTCCGGCGCTGCCACGATGCCCTTGACGGCGTGCCAGCGTTGGAGTACCTGGCCTTGCGGGTCGCAGGCGGTGACGGTGCAGGTGAGCTCCAGGGGCTCCTGCTCCAGAAGTTCGACGACGATGACGAACGGTTCGTCGTCCGGCAGCGGCGCGAAGAGCTCGACCCGTGCCACGGCGACCGGCAGGCACCGGTGGCCGTAGACCCGACGCCCGAGCAGGGCCGCCGCCTGCAGGAGCAGGTCGGCCAGAGCGGGACTGTAGAGGGTGCCCGCATAGGCACCGTGAGCCAGCTGCGGGTCGGGCAGTTGGGCGGCAATCGTCAAACAGGTGTCGTTCTGCTCAAGGACCTGGCCCAGGCCCTGCAACAGGGGGCCGTGAAAGAGGAAGCCGTCGCGGTAGGCACCGTGTGTGCCGGATCCGGGCCGAGGGCCGGCCGGCAGACTCAGGCGGGGCGGGGCGGCTCCAGCTTGCGTGGTGCGGAACACGCCCTCGTAGCGCGGCAGTGGGGTGTTCACGCCGTCGTCGTGGAAGGCCAGGCGCAGCTCGTCCGTGGCGTCGCCCGCCGGCTGCGCGACCACGCGCGCGCGAGGTGGCTGCGAACCGTCCAGAACCATACCCTTGCGTACCTGGAAGTCGCGGACCTCGGTCACGGACCGGCCGTCCCGCAGCTGTTCGGTCACGTTGACACCCCACCCGACGGCCGCCGTCATCGGCAGTACGGGAAGGCCGTCAATGCTGTGGTCGGCCAGGACCGACTCCTGAGCCAGGCCGTCGAGGTCGCGCAGCAGCGTGATGCCCCGTGCGGGCAGCGCGGGCGCCCGGAAGATCGAGCGCAGCGGGCCCAGCACGCTCACCGTGCCGGCGCCTGCGCCGGCGGCGAGCTCTTCGCTGAAATACGCACATCCCTGCTCACGGGAGAGCAGCCCGACGCCGAGCTGGGTGAACAGGGCCTGGGCTTCGGCGGATGCCATGCCGCCCTGCCAGGGACCCCACGCCATGGCGCTGACCTCGCACGCGGGATGTGCCGCCTGCCAGGCACAGGCGAAACGGTTCAGAGCCTCGTTCGCCATCGCGTAGTCCGTCTGGCGGCCGTTGCCGTAGATGCCGGAGACGGAGGTGAAGACCACGAGATGACGCAGGTTCTCGGCGGGCAGGGCGGCCAGCACGTTCAGCAGACCAGTGATCTTGGTGCCCACCACGTGCGCGATGTCCCCGGGTGTTTTCCGGGAGAGTGGCTTGTCGGCGAGGACACCGGCGCCGTGGATGACGCCCGTGACGCGGGCGGCATGGGGAGCGAGCGCTGCCTCCACTGCCGCCGGGTCGGCCACGTCGGCCGTCACATAGGTCGCCTCCACTCCCTGCCCGTGCAGAGCAGCCAACGTGGCCCGGATCTCGGCCTGTTGGAGGACCGCGGATACCTCGGCGTCCAGCGCATCGCGCGCCTCGGGAGAATCGACGTCCCGCCCTGCGGCTGCGGCATGCTCACGGCAGGCCGCGGCGAGCGCGGCCGGATCGTCGTGGCCGGCAGCCCATGCGGGCACCTCCCGGAGGGCGGTGCGGCCCAGCAGGACGAAACCGCAGGACTGCTCGGCCGCCAGGGTGGCGCAGCACCAAGCGGTGATCCCTCGTGCCCCACCGGTGACCACCAGAAGGTCCGAGGCCGCCGGAGCGGCGACCGCAGGAATGACGGACCCGGAGGCCGCAGGCATCACGGACCCGGAGTTCGCAGGCGTCACGGACCCGGAGTTCGCGGGCGTCACGGTGAGGGCAGAGCGCTGGGTTCCGTCCCAGGCGACCTCCACCACCCGCACCGCGTCGGTCGTCTCCGTCATGAAACGTGCGGCCGCCGCCGAAGGGTCGAGCCCGGGGGCGATGTCCACGGCGCGGCAGAACAGTTCAGGCTCCTCGACCCCGAGGGCCTTGACCAGACCGCCCAGGCCACCGAGGAGGGCGACGGACTCGTCGCCGCCGCTGCCCTTCAGCCCCAGGGCACCGTCCAGCTGGGTCACCGCCATGAAAGCAGCCCGGTACCCGGCGCGGACCGTGTCCTTGAGGGCCGGGGTGACGTGCTTGGCGACCAGCACCGCATGACTCAATCGGGCAACCGCTTCGTCGATGCCCCTGACGGAAGCGTCGCGCCCTGCGGGCAGCACGCACAGGTCCAACCGCTCCGCGGTGGCCAGCGCCTCGGTGATCCGACGGCTCAGGGTGTCTTCCTGCCAGTCGCCGAGGACGCCTGGTCCCTCGGCCGCGGCGCCGGGCAGCGTCAGCCCCCGGACGTCCCATCCGTCCCCGGAAAGGGCCGCGGACACGGCCGCGGTCAGCGCGCTGCCGTCGTTCAGGACGAGGGCGGTGGGCTGTGGGCCGAAGGCGTCGGCCAGCGCGTCCGCCTCGGGCAGGGGGCGCAGGGTCAGATGCCCCCTGCCGACCGGAGCGGGGCGGTGCTCGCCCTCTGGCCCTGCGGTCGAAGGGGTGGCGATCTCGGTCAGCAGGAGGGCGAGTTCCCCTACGGTGCGCGCCTGGGCGAACCGGTAGATCTCCTCGCGCGGCAGGAAGGGATAGCGCCTCCACGCCTCCGAGGCGATCTCGACTTGTTTGAGCGAGTCAATGCCCAAGTCGGCCTGGATGTCCAGGTCGGGCGCGACCATCTCGACGGTGTAGCCGGTCTTCTCGGCCACCAGCTCGCGCAGGATCTGTTCGGCCTGTGCCACATCCACCGCCCATGCCGCAGGCTGTGGTAGCGCGTCCTGATGTGCTACCGGATGTGCGGCCGGGACACCCTTGTCGTCCGGCCTTGCCGTCGCGTCTTCCCCGTGCACGGCGGCACCACCGGGCGCCGTGGGGGGCTGGCTCGAAGGCAACTGGCGGGGGAGGGACACCACCGCGTGCGAAGGAGGTACGGGCCCGGATACGCCGGCCCCGGATACGCCGGTCCCGGATACGCCGGCTCCGGCTTCGCCGCGCGGCGGGCCGGCGTCCGCGGTCGCCGCCCCACCCTCCTGCGCTGTCACCGTCCTGGGGCCGTGCTGTTGCAGCCGAACGAGTTCGAGCATGACGTCCTGGGCGTGGATGTGCGCCCGGCTGAGTGCGAGGCTGTGCTCCTTGACGGCCTCGACCTGGGCGAGCAGCGCAGGGCGCGGTTCTCGTCCCGCCTCCCCGGCCACCAGATCGGTCAACCTGCGGGCTGTATGCAGCTGCCCCTCCAAATACTGTGCATGCAGGCCCAGTTGCTCGGTCGCGGCGTCCGGCCAAGGACCGGTTTCCGGCAATGGCGGCGGCTCTTGCTCGGCCGTCCGGGCGGAGGCGGGAGTGCACTGATACGTCCTGGAGAGGACGTCTTCGTAATGGGGGCGGCAGGCCTCCACCGCGAAGGACGGCCCTTCAAGAAGGCGCGCCACTGGAGAGGCGGTGGCGCGCGCCGGGGGAGGGGCGGCCTGGTAGCGGTTGATGTCATGGATGTCGAGGCCCAGCACCGCCAGGCGCAGTGCGGCGTGCATCAGCGTCGCCGCGCTGTCGGCTCCGACACCACCGTCCGTGGCCATCACCTCGACTGCCGGATCGTCCACGATGCGTGAGACGAGCCGGCTCAGGACCTGTCCCGGACCGAACTCGACGAACACTCGGAATCCGGCGGCGTACATGTCGCGTACCCGGCTCGCGAAGTCCACCGGCCGCAGCATCTGTTCGCTGAGCGTCTGTCGATTGGCCACGGGATCGGCTCCGTACGAGGCGCCCGGGGAGCCGGGAAACACCGGCCTTGCCGGAGGCAGAAGCTCCACCGCGGCCACGGCCTCGGCAAAAGCGTCGGCGGCCTCCTTGACCAGGGGTGTGTGAAAGGCCCCGGCGACCGACAGACGGTGGGTCGCCACGCGCCGGCCGCCGCAGTCGGCAACGAGCGCTTCCACGGCCGGGGTGGGACCACCCACGACGAGTTCGTCCGGCGCGTTGATGTTGCACACGGTCAACTCCGGGTGGAAGGACTCCAGTTCCTCCCAGACCTCGCGAGTCGCACGGATCGCGAGCATGGCCCCGCTGTCGAAGTCGTCCGCCTGACCGGCGGGCTCCATGGCCTGCCCACGCTTGCGCGTGAGAGCCAGGCAGTCGTCGTCGCTCAGGCTTCCGGCAGCCCACAGCGCGGTCAGTTCGCCACAGCTGTGACCCAGCAGACCATCGGGAGCGAGACCCAGCTCGACGAGGAAGCGGTACTGGCCCATGGCGAGGGCCCCGATGGCCGCCTGGGCGTAGGACGTGCGCCGCAGCTTGGCCGCGCTGACCCTCTGCTCATACTGTCCCAGAGCGGGGAAGACCACGTCGGCGAGCGTTTCGCCGTCCGACACCTGCGGGTCCCACAGGGCGTTGGCCAGATCGAAGGCCGCCCGGACCGGCGGAAAGGCGAGCAGCGCCTGCCTGCCCATGTCGACGTACTGGCTCCCCTGCCCCGCGAACAGAGCCGCCACCTTGGTATCGGGCGGCACAGCGGCGCGTCGGTACATCGCTCGACCGGGCAGCTCCCAACTGTTCGCGGCCGGGTCGTCCTCCAAGCGCAGGATCGCCTGTGCCACCAGCGATGCCCGTTCGGAGTCCCCCGCGGCCAGCACTCCCAGCCGGACGTGGCCGGCGGGGACGGGCCCGTCCGCCTCCGGCGCCGAGCCCGCGCGCAGCCGCTCCAGCAAACTCTCCACGTCCGGCGCATGCCACACATGAGCTGTGGGTGCGTGGTGCCACACCGGCGCCACGGGCTCGGAGGCCGAGTACTCCTCCAGAATCGCGTGGAAGTTGACCCCGCCGAACCCAAAGGCGGAGACACCCCCGCGGCGCACGGGGCGATGGGATTCACCGACCCAGGGCCGGGCCTGCCTGTTGACGTACAGGGCTTCCTGGTCGGCCGCGTCACTCACCGCATCGACGTTGATCGTCGGGGGCAGCACCTTGTGGTGCAGCGCGAGCGCGGTCTTGATGAGCCCAGCTGCTCCGGCCGCGGCCTTGGTGTGGCCGATCTGGGACTTGACGCTGCCGACGGCGGCTCGGTGGGCGGGCCCGGCAGGCTCCAAAAGTGTGCTCAGCGCGCCGAGCTCCACGGCGTCACCCACCGCGGTCCCGGTGCCATGTGCTTCGATGAGCTGCACACAGCCGACGGGGAGTTCGGCATCTTCGTAAGCCCGTCGCAGGGCGGCCAGTTGGCCCTGTCCGCTCGGGCCGTAGATGCTCGGTGTGCGCCCGTCGCTTGAGCTGCCGAGACCGCGCAGTACGGCATAGATCCGGTCTCCGTCGCGCTCGGCGTCGGCGAGCCGCTTCAGCGCCAGCATGCCGATTCCCTCCCCGATCAGCGTGCCGTCGGCCGACTTGTCGAAGGGCCGCACCGCACCGCTGGGGGAGAGGGCGGGCGTCTTGCTGAAACACATGAATGCCGTGAGGGAGTTGTCCGCGTCGCAGCCGCCGGTGATCATCAAGTCGGCCCGGTGCTCGACCAGTTCACTGACGGCCATGCGCAGGGCAGCCAGCGAGCTGGCGCACGCGGCATCGACCGTGCAGTTCGCCGCACCGAAGCCGAAGCGGTTGGCGATGCGGCCGGCCACCACATTGGCGAGCGTGCCGGGAAAACTGTCCTCGGTCCACTGGGGTGAGGCTGCCTTGAACCTGCGCACCATCTCCTCGGCGTCCTGCGGCGAAAGCCCGCAACTGAGGGCCACCTCTCGCACCACCGGCCCGTAAAGTCGCGACCCCAGCGGAAACATGGTGGTGTTCTGGCCGCACACGCCGAGGATCACGCCGGTACGAGACGAGTCGTACCAGTCCGCCTCAGGACACCGGGCGTCAGCGAGAACGTCCCGTGCCACCTGAAGGCTCAGCAGTTGCACGAGGCCGATGGAACCAAGGGTGGACGGCGGCATCGAGAACTCTACCGGGTCGAATACCGTCGGCGGCAGAAAACCTCCACGCCGAGCGTACGTCTTGTCCTCGGCGCCCATGGCCGGGTCATAGTGATCGCCGACCCTCCAGCTCTTCTCCGGCACCTCGGTGATGCAGTCGAGGCCGGTCACGACGTTGCGCCAGAACTCTCTGACATCTGCGGCCTGCGGAAACATGCCGGCGACACCTGTAATGGCGATGGGGCTTCGAGCAAGCCGAAAATCTTCTGCGTTCGTCATCGCGTTCCGTCCATGATCGCCAAAGCGAAAAAGCGTGATGTTCTAAAGTCCGAAGAACGCTTTCTGGGCGGTCTCCGGGCGATCCCTCACGATGTCATGGGGGAACTGTGTCCATTGACTCAGGGACACCGTCGGCTCGGTTTCCGAGGGCCGTTTCATGGCCCCAGCGGGGCTTCGGCGAGCCGTTGGGCAATCGGAACAACAATCAATTTGAGTGACATGGCGTCGCCTCTCTCATTCGTGCTTCTTGGGGCGATCCGGTGATAGGAATGAACGCCTAACCCAGTGATCGACTCGTAAGTAAAATCCTCGAATGCAACTCCGGGCCCATGCGTGAATGCAAGGGGGGAGGGGCCAGGGAAGGTTGCAGGGCAGGTGTTTTCGTCGGCTGGACTTGCCTGCAATGCGATGGTGGGTTCCTGCTCCACCGCCGCTACGAGCGCAAGGCCGACGACCACCGCGACCCGCGAGGGCAGCGGGGGTGCTGCTTCCAGTCGGCGAGCCAGGCTCGGATGTCGCGTTCGGGAACTCCTTGAACTCGGCTGCGCGGTGCCGCCGGTGGAGCAAGCCGATGGCTCTGCCCGTCACTGTTCGGCGAGGGCCCGCTCGGGGTGGGGGGCGGGGACTCATGGCACGTCGCCGTGCAATGGGTGCCGTCACGCGTGGTTCGCTCAGCCACGAGGCTTGATCGCTTACAGTGACCGTTCATAACCCTGTGAATTCAAGGCTGAGAGGCGCACTGTCCGGCGTAGAGACGACGCCCCGGCCCGACACGCTGACAGGAGTCATGATGCGGGAAGGTGTCGCCGACGAGGTGGACCGATTGACGCGGAGTGAGTACCTGCGCGCGTCACCTCCGGTCTTCCGCTCACCGATGGTGGACCGTTTCACGCGTGTCCATCCCGCTGTGCCGCTGGTGCTGTACGGGCCAGTCGTGGTGGCGCTGGGCACGGTAGGTGTGCACGCGGGTCCCTGGGCCGGCCTCGGGGCGGTGGCATCGGGCTACCTGATGTGGACCCTGATGGAATACTGGCTGCACCGCTTTGTCTTCCACTTCGTCCCTCCGGGACGCCTCGGCGCGCGCCTGCACTGGATGGTCCACGGCATCCACCACGACCACCCCAACGACGCCAAGCGGCTCGTCGCACCACCACTGCTCAGCCTTCCCGGAGCGGTAGGTGCGATCTGGGTGAGCTGCCAACTCGCCGGCCCCGCACGTGGATGCGCCGCCGCGGCCGGATTCATTGTGGGTTACCTCATCTACGACACGCTCCACTGGCACCTTCACCACAATCGCCCGACCACCGCCGTGGGCCGAGAGCTGCGACGGCGCCACCTTCTCCACCACTTCCATGACGACCGCAGCGGCTTCGGTGTCAGCTGCCCGTACTGGGACCACGTATTCGGCACCGCTCCCCAGCCCCGGATCCGCTCCGGACCGTAACGCTTGCGGACGATGGTCGGCCGGGGGCACGGGCCCCGACCGTGTCAGGCCTTCGGCGCCGGGAGGGGGTTGGGCAGTCGTTCTTCTCCGCGCGCGGAGGGAGTTTCGGCCGGGGCCTGCGGACCGGGTTTTCCCTTGCTGCCGGGCAGCCACCAGTTGGCGCCGCCCGCGAGACGCATGACCGCGGGGACGAGCAGCGCGCGCACAAGGGTGCCGTCGATGATGACCGCGAGGGCGAGTCCGACGCCGAGCAGCTTGAGCAGGGCGAGGGACGCGAGGGCCAGGCAGGCCATGACGGTGGCGAAGACGAGTGCGGCGGAGGTGAACAGACGTCCCGTCCGCTGGAGCCCGACGGCCACGGCCGTCGTCGTAGGGGTCCCATTACGGTGTTCCTCCACGATGCGGGAGAGCAGGAACACCTCGTAGTCCATGGACAGGCCGAAGGCGATACAGAACATGAGCGCCGGGACGATGATGTCGGTGACGCCCGTGGTGGTCATGTTTCCCAGCAGCCATGCGAGATGGCCCTGTTGGAAGACGGTGATGAGGACGCCGAAGGTGGCGGCGAGACTGAGGGTGTTCAGGAGGAGTGCCTTGATCGGGATGAGCAGACTCCGCGTGAAGACCAGGAGCAGGAGCAACGTCGCCACCGACATCAGGACAACGGCCAGTGGCAGGCGCTCCGTCAGCATGCACCGGGTGTCGGCGAGTCTGGCGCCGGGGCCGCCAATCAGGGCGTGAGCAGGTGCCGGGACCGCACGCAGTCTGTTCGTGAGCCGGTAGGCCTCTGGGGAGTACGGGGTCTCGATGCTGGTGGCGACCGAGAGCCAGGTACCGGGCGGGCCGGTATAGGCGGCGGCCTGCGGCATCATCAAGCCCCGCGGCGCGGTCCGGGCCCGCGCCTCACCGCGCCTGCCCGGCAAGGGAGTTCGGGGAGCCGGGGCCGCTGCGGTGATACGCCGGCCGTGTGCGTACGTGCCGGTGGCCGTGGTCACCTGTCGTACGCCGGGCTCCCGGGCGAGTCGACGCGCGTACCTGTCCAGAGCGGTCTGCGAGGGCTCGGCCCGGAAGCCCGGCAGCACCACGACGGCCGCGTTGACGGCCTCGCTGTCGAAGTGCGCCCGCAGTTCGCGGGAAGTCCCGGCCACCGGCGAATCGGTCGGCAGGATCCTGTCGTCGTACGCGCCGAAGCGGACTTGGGTGACCGGGGCGGCCAGCGCCAGCAGAACCAGGAGCGTTCCGGCGGTCACGGCCAGGGGGCGGCGGGTGACCCAGTGCGCCAGCCGGTACCACAGGCCTGTGGATGACTGGGGGTCGGCCGGCGCGCGGCGCAACCGGGCGAAGACGTCGCGGCTGTTGATCCGCTCGCCGAGGAGGAGGAAGAGGGCGGGCAGTACCACAAGCGCCCCGGTGGCGGCGGCCACGGCCACGGCGACGCCGCCGTAGGCGAAGGAGCGCAGAAGCGGGAGGGGGAAGAGCAGCAGCGCGCCGAGTGAGACGGCGACGATGGCGGCCGAGCAGGCCACGGCACGTCCTGCGGTGCGTCGTGTGCGGCGTACGGCCTGGCTGGTTTCTGCACCTTGGTCCAGTTCTTCGCGGAAGCGGCTGACCAGGAGGAGGCTGTAGTCGACGGCCAGTCCGAAGCCGAGGAGCGTGGTCACGTTGAGCGCGAACACCGAGACGGTCGCGTGCTCGGTGAGCACGCGCAGGAACGCCGTGGTCGTGGCCACGGCGAGGATACCGACGAGCACGGGCAGCAGCGCTGCGACGAGGCTTCCGAAAACCCACAACAGGAGCAGCAGGACGACGGGCGTCGCAATCAGTTCGGCCAGACGCAGCCCATCTGCGCCCAGCCGTTCGGTCTCGGCCCGCACGGCGGCCTCGCCGGAGGCGGAGATGCCGAGCGGTCCGAACCGGCCCGTGTGGCGCTTCATCGCGGCCGCGGCGGCCGATCGTACGTGCTGCTCGTCGCCGCGGAAGCGCACAAGGATCATCGCGCGGTGTCCTGTGACGTCCCGTAGTTGCGAGCGGGGGTCCGCCGTCGTCCAGCCGCTGGACGGTTGTTGCCGGCCGATCGGTTTCTGCCAGTAGCTCCGCACCCACGCCGTGTGGGGATCTGCTGCAAGACGCGCGGTCACGGATCGGCCGGCGGCCTGGGCCCCGGGGGCGTCCACCGAACCTGGGGTGGTGGCGAGGAGGACGAGGTCGGGGGACCCGGCGCGGAAGTGTTCAGTCAGCACGGTTTCGGCGCGGACGGAGTCCGCCGAAGCCGGCGTCCAGCCGCCCTGCGTGACGCGTTGCCCGACTCCCTGGGCGGCCAGGGCGGCCAGGCACCCCGTCAGGCAAGCGATGATCACCACCGCCCATGCCCGTCGGCGCCCTCGGGAGGGCCGTGGCGCGTCACCCGTTCCAGGGGCGGTGGAAGGCATCGTGGGGGGCGCGGACCCGGCTTCGGAGGGGGGCACTGATCGCTCCTTGTGTTGTTGAGCCTCGGCCGCTGCTCATGCGTATCCACGAACGAGCCCGAGGTTACACATTTCGCCAAATAAGGCACTCAACCGTGATATTCAGTGTGTCGGGCCGACCGCCCACAGCTCCACCGTCAGACAGGAGAGCCGGCCCCATGACGCACCCGACGCAAGCCTCCCGATCCCGTCCCGCGACAGTGCCCGCCCAGAACTCCGCGCCCCCGCCCGCCTCTGTCGAGGTGTGTGACGTCAGCACACGCGCCGATCGCTCCGCCTTCATCGACCTCCCGTACCGTATCCACCGCCATCTGCCGTTGTGGGTACCGCCCTTGCGCAGCGACCAGCGGCGTCTGATCAGCCGTCGGGACAATCCGTTCTTCGACACCGGAGACGCTCACCTCTTTCTCGCCCGTCGCGGTCGCGAGGTGGTCGGTCGCATCGCCGCCGTGGACAACCCGGCGTACGACGCGCATCACGGCGGCCGGCAGGGCTTCTTCGGTCTTTTCGACTGCATCGACGATGTCGAGGTGGCGCAGGCATTGTTCTCGGCGGCGGCGAAGTGGCTGCGCGAGCAAGGCCATTCACGCCTGTTGGGGCCCGTCAACTTCACGACCAACGAGGAGTGCGGGATCCTGGTCGAGGGTTTCGACCAGCCGCCCGCCGTGCTCATGCCGTACACACCGCCCTACTACACACGTCTGCTGGAGCAGTGCGGCCTCGCGCCGGCCATGGAGCTGCTGGCCTGGGAGATCGGCGTCGAGAACCTGGCGGACGCCCCCCGGGCGCAGCGGCTTGCCCGCTATGCCGCGCGTATCGAAGGAATGAGGATCCGGTCCCTCGACTTCCGCGACTTCGACGCCGAAACGACACGTCTGCGCACCCTCTACAACACGGCCTGGAAAGACAATTGGGGGTTCTGCCCCGCATCCGAGCGTGAGTTCGCGGCCACCGCACGGCTGATGAAGCGGGTGGCTCGTCCGGAACTCCTGTTGATCGCCGAGGTCCATGGCACGCCGGTCGGGTTCAGCCTGGTCCTGCCCGACATCGCCCCGGCCCTGCGCGCGGCGGGCGGACGTCTGCACACCTGGGGCCTGCCCATCGGGCTGATGAAGTACTGGCGGGCGGCACGGCGGGTCGGACGGACACGTGTGGTGGCCACGGGTGTCCTTCCCGAGTACCGCAGCCGGGGCCTGGACACCCTGCTCCACAGCGAACTGGCCAAGGCCTCCCGGAAACTCGGCTACAGCGCTGCTGAGGTGTCGTGGGTCCTGGCAAGCAACGGCCCCGCCAACCGCGCGGTGGCTTCGCTCGGAGGACGGGTCTCCAAGCGGTACGCCCTCTACGAGCGGAGCCTGTGACCAGCCTGCTGCCACTCGCCCACTCGCCCACGCTCCCAGGTCTCCCAGGTTTCCTAGGTCTCCCAGGGGGTCTCCCAGGACACCGGGCCGGCCCGGGCCGGTTGCCGGCCCTCGTCCGCAGATCAACTCGGGCAGTGCCGGGCGCACCTCGCGAGGACGACGGCCACGGGCACCTCGCCCCTGGCCACCGGCCACGCCTGGGCCAGCTCAGTGGCGGTCAGCTCCCGCAGCGCGCAGGGCGGCGCCCAGGCCGGTGTCCAGCGTGAACGACGGGGAGAAGGCGAGGTCTTCGAAGGCGCGGCGGTCCACGCAGGTCCAGGCCGTCTGACGGAGCTCTCGCACCTTGTCCGGGTTGAACACCGGCGGCGACCCGAGAGCGCGCGAGGCGAGCACGGCACCCCAGGCAACGGCCACGGCCAGGGGCACCGGAACCGAGACGGTACGGGGCGTGCGACAGCCGGAAGCGGCCGCTACGGCGGCACCGAGGTCCTGCATGCTGTACTCCACGCCGTCGCTGAGCTGATACACGCCGGCTGTAGTGCCGCGCCGCACAAGGGTTCCGTGCTCGGCAGCGGACACCAGGCCACGACACAGGTCCGCCACATGGATCAGGGAGTATCTGCGAGGCCCAGACCCCACCGTGGCGAGGAAACCGACGCGGACCATGGCGGCCAGCGCGGGCAGGAACGCCGGGTCGCCCGGCCCGTAGACGACGGGGGGCCGGACGATGACGCCGGGCACACGCTCCGACACCTCACGCAGCGCGTGCTCTCCGGCGAGCTTGCTGCGCCCATAGGCCGAGACCGGCGCGGGTACGTCATCAACATGCCGGGGACGGCCGGGAGTTGCCGGCCCGGCCGCGGCGAGCGACGAGCAGTACACGAGGCGTGGTGGCCGCGCCCGGCCGGCCAGGACCGCGCACAGACGCCGGGTGCCTTCGGCGTTGACCTCCGCATAGGTGCGCGCGGAGACGGCTGCCGTAATACCCGCGAGATGGATGACCCGTTCGGCTCCCTCCACGGCGCGCCGCAGCCCGTGACCGGTCACCACGTCACCTTGGACCTCCTCGACCGACCCGCACTGAGGACCCAGCCGGCCCGGCCGACGCACGAGGGCGGTGACCGTGTGCCCTTCACCGACGAGCAGGGGCAGCAGGTGGCGGCCGATGAATCCGGTGGCCCCAGTGACCAGGTACCTCATGGCACGACCGCCGGATCGCAACTGCTGCCGAATCGCCGCAGCGCCTCGGTCGCGTCCACCCTCATCCCGGGGTCGAAGGCAAGTCCCACGTAGCCGTGACAGCCGGCCGTCACCTCGGTGCCGTCCCCGTCGGCCGCCACCATGTCCCGGTGTGGCTGGAGGACGTGGTGGCACGGGTAAATCTCGGGCCACGCCCGGCTGTTCATGCCGGGCGCCGCCGCCTTGGGGTCGAAGACGTCAGCCATGCCTCCCCGTCTCTCCTGATGTGGTGTGGGACCGGCTCGGACGTCTGGCGCCCTCGCGAACCCGGGCCGGCAAAGCCTCGGTGAAAGGCCTGGTGGCGATACGGCCGCGGCCGTATCGGGATACGCATCGGCGCTTGCGTGCAGAGACGGTGCCCGTCGGTGACGGGGGTTCAGTCTCCAGGCGGGTTCTGGGCAAGGGCGGCACTCGTGGTGTGCATCCCTCCCCGGGCCAGATCGTCGAGACTCTGGGCGGTGGCTGAGACCGCAGCGGTGATGTGGGCGTCCGTGTGCCGGGCGGTGACGAAGAACCGCAGCCGCGACTGGTCCGCCTCGACCGCCGGAGGGACGAACGGGCACACGCTGATGCCCCGGTCGGCGAGCAGGGCAGCCAGGCGCAGCGCGGTCTCTGCGTCTCGCACGACAACCGGCACCACGCAGGAGCCGTCACTGCTGCGTCCTGTGTCGAGCCCGGCCCGGTGGGCCAGGTGTCGAAACAGTGCCGCCTGCCCGCGCGCGACGGCTGCCAACTGCGGGCGTTCGCGCAGCTGTCGCAGTGCGGCCCGGGCTGCTGCCGCAGCGCTGGGTGCGAGGCCGGTCGAATAGATGAAGCCCGGGGCCGTCTGCTTCACAAGGCCGATGAGACCGGCGGATCCTGCCACGAAACCGCCGCAGCTGGCCAGTGACTTGGAAAAGGTACCCATGCGCACATCGATGTCGGTGGAAGGCACCCCGAAGTGTTCGGCTGCCCCGGCCCCCGACGCTCCCAGAACACCGATGCTGTGGGCCTCATCCAGATACAGCAGGACGTCATACCGCTCTCGCAGTTCCACCAGGCCGGGCAGGTCGGCGAGATCACCGTCCATGCTGTACACACCTTCAGCGACCACGACCACCCGCCGGTACCTTCCCCTTTCGGCGGTCAGAAGACGGCTGAGGAAGGCGACATCGTTGTGGGGGAACACCCGGCAACGGGCACCGGAGAGCTCAGAACCCTGCACCAGACTGTTGTGCGCCAGGGCGTCACGAACGATCAGGTCACCCGGGCCGGCCAGATGGGACAGGACTGACACATTCGTGCCGTGACCCGATACGAACGCCAACGAAGCCTGCGCGCCGAGGAAATCCGCAAGGTCGTTTTCGAGTTCGCGGTGGATCACGCGCTCACCCGACACCGCCCGACTGGCTGCCACCGAGGTGCCGTAGCGGTCGATGGCCTGCTTGGCTGCGTGCAGCACGTACGGATCACCGGCCAGTCCCAGGTAGTCGGAGGCAGAGAAAGCCGCCATACGCGCGCCGTTGACCACGGTGGTCGCGTCCGGCACGCCCTCGTGCACAGCGAAGTACGGGCTGGGCACCTCAGCACGGTCCACCAGGTCGACGATCGCCTGTAGCCCGGGGCGGGACGGCCGGGCGTGCGCCGCACCTCCACTCTGTTCCGGCAGCGCCGGGCGCTCAGGCTCGCCGCGGCCGACCGGTCCATTCTGGGCAGCGTGTTCAGGTGTCAAGGCCATCGCGTCCAGAAGATCACCCACTGTCCGGACCTGGTGGAGGATCGTGTCCGGGAGCTGCACGCCCGATTGCTGCTCGATGATGACCAGCAATTCCATCGCCTGAAGTGAGCCCAGACCCAGTTCAGTGAGCTCGGCGGACGGGTCCAGCGCGGTGGGTTCACGGTAGCCGCGGACGGCGCGCACCGCCTGCTCCAGTACGCCGAGCAGAGTTTCACGGGACTGCATGATGTCCAATCAACTCGTCAGAACGGCAGAGAAAGTTGCTAGATAGTCCGTGCGCATCTGCTGTCGACGCGGCTTGCCGGAGGTGGTTCTCAGAACGGTTCCGGCCCGGCCGAGGACGACGTCTGCGACGAAAATGCCCTCCTGGCGGGACACCGCTTTCCTGATCTGCTCCGCCACGTCGTCGGCAGGCCCAGGGAGACATTCCACGACAACCACAACTTCCTCGGTGTCCGCACCGGGACGCGTGAAGGCCACCGCGCCGTTCGGCCGCACTCCCGGGACCGTCTCCGCCGCCCACTCCACACGTTGCGGATCGATGTTGTGACCGTTCACGACCAGTACGTCCTTGCAGCGGCCGACGATGTACAGCTCACCGCCCTCGGTGAGGTACCCACGGTCTCCTGTGCGCAGCCACCCGTCCGCACGGAAGGCATGCCGACTTCCTGCTTCGTCTCCTGCGTATCCAACGGCGGTCGAGGGCCCCTTGGCCCACACCTCGCCAACCGTACGAGGAGGACACGATGAGCCATGTTCGTCCCGGATGTGAAGGCTGTGGCCCGGCAAGGCCCGGCCGCAGGAGACGATTTCGAGCCCGTCGCATCCGGGGCCGACAGGGTGGGCCCGACCCCTGTGACGCAAGGCCCCGGTGTCGATGCGCTCGGTGTGCAGCCCCTTGCGCCCGAACGTCAGGGCCAGTGTGCTCTCGGCCAGGCCGTAGGCCGCACGCACAGCTGATGCTTGCAAACCGGACGGAGCGTACAGGTCGACGAAGGGCTGCACACTTTCGCGGCGGATCGGCTCTCCCCCGCACAGGAGGACCCGCACACGGGACAGGTCCAGACCGGCTGCCTGCTCCGGCTGTGAACGGCGGGCGGCCAGCGCATAGGCGAAGTTCGGGGCGCCTGTGATGGTGCCTCCAACCTCTGACATCGTGGCCATCCATGTGGACGGCGAGCGCAGAAAGGCAGTCGGCGTCGACAACGTCACCGGGATCGACACGACAAGGGGCGCCAGTACAAAACCCACCAGGCCCATGTCGTGGTGGAGCGGAAGCCAGCTCACCGCGTGATCACGACCGGGGGTGGCCTTCAACGCGTCCCGCATGATGCCGATGCTGTTGGCGAGCACGGCACGGCAGGGCGCGGCGATTGCGCGCGGGCGCCCCGTACTTCCGCTGCTCAGTTGCAGATACGCCACTCGCTCCGGCTCGTACGGGACCATGGTCACGGCGCCGGTAGCCTCGGCGGGCAGCTCGTCGTACGCGAGCAGGGGCAGGGGCACATCCGGTAGCAATCGCAAGACGCGCTCGGGGCCGACCAGCGCCTTGGCCTGCGCCAGATCTGCGGCGTCGATCACGAGCTGGGACCAGCGTGACCCACCGCCCCACAGCGGAGGCGGCACGGGCACGGGCACAACTCCGGCCCACAGCGCGCCCAGAAAGGCGGCGACGAACTGCTGCGGGGGCTCAGCCAGCAGGATGACCCGGTCGCCGGGGCCCATGCCTCGACGCACCAGGCCTTCCGCGTTCTTGCGCACCACCGTCAGCACCTGCGAACGCGACATATCTGCGTACGTGCCGGCACCGGTTGCATAACGGTGAGCCAGCGCAACATCACCCTCCCACCGAGCGATCCGTGTCATGAGCCAGTCGGCTGAATTCATCCGGAACCTCCGCTCTCCACTTCATGAGCTCTCCAGCAACCGCTCCACAAGCCAGGCTCCCTTGCCCAGTGGTGCCGCCGGCACGGCTCCGCGCGTCCCGATGCGGCGCAACAGGCGGGGTCGGGCGGGAAAGGGAATCTCACCGACCCCGTCCGTCAGAGGCCGCCGCCGCGACAGTCCGCAGGCGGACAGCGACGGGTTCCAGGGGCCGTGTCGACTCCGTGCACGATCATGGCGGCTCAACGACAACCCCAGCACCCGGTCACTGATGTAGCCCCAACTGGGTGTACTGAGACATCATTTCCCTTGGTGGGGACGCTCGTCGTGTCGGTATGACGAGCCTTGGTGAGCGTGTCGGGAACTGCTGCTGTAGTCGCCGTAGTCGCCGTAGTCGCCGTAGTCGCCGTAAGAACTGGGCGCCGAGAACCTGCACTGGTCCGCCTGGAACCCGATCCTGCGACCGCGCTGCCCGCCCGCAGACTCGGGCGTTCTCTCCGGACCACCCTGCTCAAGCCCAGCGACCATGGTGGGCCGTCGATCCTGCCGATGGTTTGAGGGGGCGTCATGGGGCGTCTGCCGCACAGCACGATGCGCCACATGCCCGACGGCACCGCCGTGCTCAGCCGGGACCAGATGCTGGCCTTCCTCATGGTCTGTGACGTGCCCGAACGTGAGCACGAGGACTGGCTGCACGCCTGTTCATCCGGGACGAGCGGAACCACCGGAACGAACGAGAGCCCCGGGTCAGGCCGGGGCCGTTCGCCGAGCAACGCAGGCGCGCAGCGTTGGCAGTTCGCTCGCTGCCGTCCTGCCAACAAGAACGGAAAGCGGCTGAGCTCGGTGTCACGACTACCGGGTGAGAGTGAGTGTGCCGACCTGCGGAGCCCATAGTGGGCGCGGCCGGCGGCAGGCAGCGCCCGCCGAAGGAACGGGCCGGCGAGGTGCTGACCGGGGGCCGACAGCGACTCCCGTCTGCTGAACTGGCTGTCCGAATTGCGTAAGCGGCGGAGGGTCCGGGCCCGGTGGCCGAGTCCGGCGGTAAGTCGGGGGGTAGTTCCGGGGAATGGCGAAGAAGACGAGGAAAACGAGGAAAACGAGGAAAACGAGGAAGGCAGGCCCTTCGGCAGGGGCGGCCCGGCTGACGCGGCAGCAGGTGCTGGAGGGTGTGCCCGGACCAGAGGGGGTGCGGATCGGGTTCGCCATGCCGGAGGAGGCTGGCACGGTGACCGCCTTGTTGTATGCAGCCGCCGACGATCTGGAGACCGGTCACCTCGAAGCGCTTGCCCGGGGGCGATGCGGGACCTGGCTGCTGGATGCCCTCGCGGGCGCTGACTTGGGCGAGCCGCTCGTACGGGCGACGGCTGCTGGTGAACTCCAGTATGCAGCAGGCGAGTTGTCCCTGCCGTTGGTTGCTCGGGACGGTGACGGGCAGGTGATGGGAGCGCTGCTGGGTGTCCCGTCCGGCACGGTCCTCTCCGGGTTGTCCCGGTTGCCGGTGTCCCGGGAACAGATCCTGATGTCGATGCTGACGTACGCGAAGATCAAGGCCGTCGCGGTGTCCGAGGACGCCCGCGGGCGCGGAATTGGAGCCGCGCTGCTCGCGCGATGCGTGCAGGTGTACGGGCAGCTGGATTACGCGCTGTTGTTCGGTGAGTTCGACACCGGGCGCGATCTGGGGCCGTACTACACACGGCAGGGCTTCCACGTGCTGCGGGCTGGGCAGGCCGTCGACGTCGGGACTCTGCTCACCGGCGTACCGCTGCATCTCGGGGCGGGACCGGGTCTGACGTTCTTCTACCGGTGGCGTGCACGCGGCAGATGACCGCCGGACCGGTTATCCACGAACGGGGTTGAGCAAGGCACCACACGGGGCTGCTGGGTGGCGCCCGATGACCTGCAGTATCAGAACAGGTCGCGGACGGGGTGGTGCGGGCCGCCGGCTCGGGCGCCGGCCTCCTCGACCAGCAGGGCGCCTGGAGGATGGTTGTCGTCTCTGCTCCAGCGGGGCAGGCCTGAACCGCCGACGGTGGGGAGGACGTACGGCTCGCGCGGGCAGCGCCCGTGTCGGTCGGTCTGCTCCAGGTAGGCGCCGCGGACGACAGCGGTGTGGAACCGACGAGGCAAGGTCCCGCTGTCCTTCTCCGAACTACCCATGCGACCGGCGTTGCGCTCCAGGCGCGTTACACGGCGACACGTAGAGGACTCGTCCAGCCCTGCTGCCTCGGACAGCTCCTGCACGCGGGTGCCGCGTTCAGGCCTGCGCCGTAGCTCGATGAGAACAAACCGGCGGGCAGAATCCCGAAGAAGCCAGGACTGTCACGCCCTGAGACGAAGACTCTCTATACAGCAGGGCTGCCCATGGCTGCCCAGTCGTCCCGGGCAGCCATGCGGCTGCTACTCACGCCCATGCCACCCTCCGCTTTCCGCTACAGGTCAAGACCCTTCTGTAAGGAACGCCAACACAGCCTCCAGGAACTGCGTCTGCCCTTCGACGTTCGCCATGTGCACCGTGGGCAGGACAGTGAACCGCGCCCCGGGTACGGTCGCGGCGAGCTCCTTGCCGTGGTCGGCCGACGTGACGGTGTCATGCTCTCCCGCGATGACCAAGGTCGGGTTCTGGATGAGTGTGGCCGTGCGGCGCAGGTCGTAGTCACGCACCGCAGCCCAGCTGCTGGCCACACCCTCGCGCCGCGTGGCGAGCAGAGTGCGGCGGAAACCCTCGACAACCTCGTTGTCGCCCCGCAGCATGTGGGGCGGGAACCAGTTGTTCAGGAACCTCTCCGCGGTGACCTGCATGTCGGGGGCCTCCAGCAGTTCGGCGATCGGCCGATCCCACTGATTCGCCGGGCCGAGGTACGCGGCGGTGTTGGAGAGCACCAGACGGTCGACACGCTCCGGAACATGGATCCCCAACCACTGCGCGACCATTCCCCCCAGAGACAGCCCCAACACGTGCACCCGCCGCAGGCCCAGGGCATCCAGCAGCTCCACCACGTCGCGCCCCAGCCGGTCCATGGAGTACGGGCCGCTCGGGACACCGGAGGCGCCGTGGCCGCGTGCGTCGTAGCGCAGCAGCCGGAAGTGCTCGGTCAGAGCCGGCACCTGACCATCCCACATGTGGAGGTCGGTGCCGATGGAGTTCGAAAGCAGCAGCACGGGCTTGTTCTCATCACCGTCGAACCGGTAGGCGATGCGGACACCGTCTCCGGTGGTGATGGCGGTGCGGGTGCGAGAAGTCATGTCAGCTCCAGTGATCTAGCGGCTATGCGCTCAGCCTAGGAACACTGTCTGCAGGTATCTATTACAAAGATCGAAACCACACTGTAGGTTCTCTGGATAATGTCGAACTTCACGCTCCACGAATTGCAGTGCTTCAACGCCGTTGTGCGCGGCGGCGGCTTCCAGGCCGCCGCCGATCTGTTGCACCGCTCGCACCCTTCTGTGTTCGCAGCGGTCGCCAAGCTGGAGCGCCAGCTGGGTCTGGACCTGCTGGATCGCTCGGGCTATCGGGTTCAGCTGACCGAGGCCGGGCACGCCTTCCACCGCAAGGTGCGCGTCCTGCTGCACGACGCCGAGGAACTGCAGGCCTACGCCGCGCAGTTGGCGATGGGTGAAGAGTCCGAGCTGCGCGTGGCGCTCGGGGACCTATGTCCGCTGCCACCAGTGCTGGAGATACTTGGCAGCTTCTTCGCGCAGCGCCCGCAGACACGGCTGCACCTGCTGTTCGAGACCGTCACCGGCCCCTGGGAGCGACTGCTGGAGGACGAAGCCGACCTCATCGTGCACCGCGTCCCCAAGAGCGACGTACGGATGGAGTGGATCGACCTCGGCCGCGTCGCCCTGGTGCCCGTCGTGGCGCCCGGCTTCCTGCCCTTCCCTCTGGACGCCGACATCACACCGCAGCGGATGCAGCCCCTGACTCAATGCGTGGTCCGGGACTCGTCGCGGCATCCGTCCGAACCAGGCCATTTCCTGGTCGAGGGCGCGCCCCAGACCTCCGTTCCGGACCACCTCATGAAGAAGGAGCTGATCTTGCACCGCATGGCGTGGGGACACGTGCCGCGGTTCATGATCGAGACTGAGCTGCGCAATGGAAGCCTGCTTTCCATTGCCGGACAGCACTTTCCCGGTGTGGTCGAGGAACTTTCGGCGGCGCGACGGCGCGACCGCCCGCACGGGCCAGTCGCCGACCAGCTGTGGGACTTCTTGGCCCGCCATGCACCGGTCCTGAAACCGACGCCAGGCCGCCGTGTACCCGGAGCGAAGAAGGCACCGGTACGCGACAGGTGACGTTGCTGGAGCTCGGGCCGACGCGCGCCATGAACCAAAGAACAGCAGGTCCTTAGCGCGCCCTCATGTTTGTTGAAAGGCTCTGAAAGGGACGATCAACATCGCCAGGTTGTGGGTGGAGTATGCGCCGGAGCTCGGCTCGGGAGAGACCGCCCACGTTCGGCTGGCTCCTCTGAGCCCCGAGCAGTGGAGGCACCGGAGTGCGCGGGCAAGGGAGCCCATCGAGCGTCCCGAACGACCAGAGCGTTCGAGCAGAGCCTGCGGGTGGTTGGGGTCCTGGTCCAGGAGGAGTCGGCCCAGGGAGGTGATCATCGTGCATGCGCGGCTGACGCAGTACTTGGCGGCGCGGTCGGCGGTGAAGTCCCGCAGCCAGTCCGGAGGTTCACCGAGTTCGGCGATCAGGCTCTCGGCCCGGACGAAGGGCCGGTCTGGCTGACGCTGCCAGCAGGCTGAGCACACCCCAGCCCGGCATGCCGTCGCACGCGGCCGCATTCGCGGCAGGGCCGGGCGGCTGCATGATCTGGCGCGCACGCGAGCCACAGGTGCCAGCGGTCCGCGACCTGGACTGCCTGCGGTGCACCGGCGGTGGCGCCCTCGGCGAAGAACGGTGCGCGGTCGCGGCAGACGACCTCGACGCCCGGCCGCTCGGCCGGCCAGGCCGCCAGGCTCGACGCCTCCCGGTCGGGCATCAGGTCCACCGGCCGGCGGGTCTCAGCGTCGACCAACACCGTCCCTTAAGCGCGGCCCTTGCGCGTCGCGTACTCGTCGACGCCGACCACCCGCGGGGCCGGCGGCTGCGGATCGGCAAGCTGTTCGACCAGCCGCAGCACCGTGCTCCGGCTCACCGAGACCCCGAACACGGCGGCCAGCCGGGCGCCGGCCCGCCCGGCCAGCGCCAGGCCGACCGAGGCAGGCGTGGCCCGCAACTGCTCAGTCCACCGGCCGTGGCGCCGCGTCAGCCCTTCGATCTGCTCGACGAAGGTCCGCCGCCCGCACGACAGGTCGCCGCACACAAAGCGCCGCACCCGCGAGCTCAGCCGGACCCGTCTCCCCCCAACCAGACCGTCGACGGGAAACCGCAGGTAGGAGCCGTGCACCCGAGTGGACCAACCCCCGCACCCCGGACAACTGTGCCTCACCGCCGCAGACTTGACCCGCACGTTCACCGACTCGATGTCCACGTCGGCCGACAGCACCGTGACACCCGCGACCGACGGAAACAGCAGCCCCTCCAACCGGAGCGCCAGATCATCCACGGTCCCGCACTGTCAGCCACCACGCCCCGGCCACTGGTGAAATCCGGGCAACTTCCCGACGCCTGCCGCACCGGCACGTCGTCACTCACCGTGCGCAGACCATGGAAGTTGAGCCAGGACCCCCGGAAGTGAACAAAGCCACGCGGATGTCGGTCTGGACGACATCGACTGGTCAGGCTAGCTGATATATGTGATCAGCAAGGGCACCCGCATCCGGCAGCTTGTGTCCGCCTCCCCGAACTCCTTCCGCCACCTGGGCAGTTACCTGGCTACCGACGGGTTGCCCGACCCGGGCCAACCGGTATGGCGCACCCGCCGCGACGATCCGCGCCCGTTGGCATATCGGGCGACACGCCGCATTCCCCAGCGGGCCAACGACGAACTCGGCACGGACTGGACCTTGCACGACGCTCGCCATACGGCGGCGGCCAGGATGGCGGGAGACGAGCCGCTCACCCTCGCCGAGGTACATGCGATCTTGCGGCACGCTCACCTCGACACCACGGCCGCTGCCTGACGGCCCGTGTGAAGAACCTGCACGACAAGCTCCAGGAGCGCGCGCTACACCAAGCCTCGGCCCCAGCGCACCTTCGCCGCCCGGTACGACCCGGAGGACATCAGGGCGGTGTTCGATGTCTGAACCCGGCACCCTGACCCAGCCGACGAGCAAGAAGGGCGTCAGTCGTGTCGTCAGCGCGAACGCCGCCCCCGCTCCTGCCCCCGGCGGTCCGCCCGCGTCCCCAAGCCGATCTGACACGCGCCTCCGTCGAGGAGATCGCGCAGGCGGTGCGCACGACGTGGCCGACGAAGTCGGCCGACAACCGCTGGAACCGGAGCCGCGGCGCCCCGGACCTCCTGCAGCACCTGAGCCAGTTCCTGGGCGAGACCTGGCAGGAGCGGTGGTAGGCCAGCGGGTTCCACCAGGGCGGCAACCCTGTGTCCGTCCTGCGATCGGCGCCCAGGGACAGGAGCCGGATAGGTACCGGGGTTGCCTGCCTGCTGTGTCTGCGGATCGCCCAGCCACCCTCGCTGGAAGCATTCCGCTCGAACACCTTCCTCTACTACGGGCAGCGCTTCCTCGCCGCCCAGAACGACCCACTACTAGAGAAGTTCTGGGCCGAGGTCCAGGCCACGCCGGTGAACCCGATCCACCACGGGACCGCGCCGTTCGACATCGCAGCCGCCCTGACCACGCAGGGCATCGGGCTGGCCGACCTGACCCCGAGGCGTTCCTGCACTACGCGTGGGAGTGCCGCCGTCAAGGACTGATCCTTGAGGCGCGCGGAGTCGGCAGCCGCTTCCCCGGCCACCTGGCCTGGCAAGTGCAGCGGCGGAGCCCGACCAGTGGGCGATCTGGGTCGCACCGGTCGACCTCGGCATACCCGGTGTCGCGCCGCGATCAGCGGCCGGGCGAGCATGAGGGGATGTATTGCCTGCAAGCGGTTATCGCCGCCGAATCCGTGCTCCGCGAGTTGGCCGGCTCCGCCACAGAGGCGTGCATCGTTCCTCTCGGCCAGCACCTCTGGCTCTTGCCGATGACCGACGAGCTGTTCGATGCCGTCACGATTGCCGGAGTATCCGTACTCAACGGGTTCTGGAAGGCACCGGCGGGCTTTGATCACCTGCTGACCGCGTGTTCGGAGACAGGACCGGTGGCTTATGTCGAGGCCGATTACTTCGGCGGGACGGGGACCCAGGCCGCCCAGGTCTGGGATGCGGGCAAGGTGGCCCTTGGCCCATTGCGTCTGGCCGAAGGGGATCCGTCGCCGACGACCGGCACGCCGATCTCTCAGGCACTGCGGCGACTCGGGGCCGCCAGGGGCAATCACGTCGACGAGTTCTCCGCAGTCGGACTCGGCCGCCACCGCGACACAGACGACTGGCTCTCGCCCATGAACCGGTCAAGGCCCGACGCGGGCTCACCAATTGACTGGTGCGGGGAAGGAGAGCAGCTACTACGGGCCCACCAGCAGCGCGGCCAAGTCGCCTCGGCTGATCGACTGGTGCAGATCACTGACCTGGCCGTCACCGACTTCGACGACACGCCACACCCCGTCCGAGCGAAGGGCCACGTCGGTTGTGACGAACCGGCATCCCAGGCGCCGCACCGCAGACCCGATGTGATCAAGGTCGGGCACCAGCCCGCGCCCGAACGGGCTGTCCGGATGGGGCGTCAGCAGCCTGGGTTCACCATCGAGCCACCACACGCGCACCTCAGACGCGACGGACTCAAGCCGCGAGAACTCCTCGAAGGCGCGGAGAACGATCCCACCAGCCAGGAACTCCTCCTGCAACTCCAGAAAGCGCCGCACGACCCGCGTCAGCTCCACGGCGTCGGCGAGATCAGGAATGAAGCACGCCTGCTCCCACTCATGCTTGCGCGATTTGACGTAGTCCTTCACGATTCCCGCCCCCGGCGGTAGGGGCTCGGCGAGAAGGGCCAGGTCGTCGGCGGTCAGCTCCTCACCGGGCTTCGTGGGACGCCACACGCTTGCGGGCGTGATATCGACGAATTTGGCATGCCAGCCCGGCAGTTCGTGAGCGGTGCGGTACTGCTCCGCTGTCACGAGCAGCTCGGTACCACGTCGACTCAGAGCCTCAGCGAACGCGGCGTATCGATCGCTGGGAATCATCCAGCCTCGATACCACGCACTTCCCAGTCCGGCCGGAACGTGTGCAACGGCCTGCTGCGCGTCGCCCCGCAACAGCGCGTCGTGGTCGATCAGCCCTACTTCCCCGCCACAGGCGCGGACCTCCCGAGCTTCCAGCGCGAAGTGTTCGTCTACGCGTCGAGGGTTCAATGAATCACGGCAGTACAGGACGGGTGTCGGCATGACTGCCACGCTACGGAACCCCCAGCTCTCGGGCCACGGGTTTCCCGCTGCGGCTTCGTCTGTCTCTGGGAACAGTACTTGTCGACAGGTTCGGAGGGCAGTTGTTGATCAACTGGTCCAAGGATGTCGAAGAGAAAGGGCGGCAGTTTTGTTGGCGGAGCGCACTTGTTCCGTAGCTGCGGTATTCCAGTGCCAAGGCACCAGGGAAGCCGCTTGCCATCACCTGTCCTCAGGGCAACCAGCTGTGACTGAGCGTGGTAGTTGGCCGCGCGAGCAGTGGCCGGGCAAGTCCCCTTCCGGTACGTCTGGAGTCCGTCGCTAGGCTCGGGCCCATGACCAGTGATTCGGGGTTCACTTGCACGTGCTGCGAGGCCCACCACCCTGAGCTGCCGATGAACTACACGGCCGAGGCCCCCGCCGGGTGGGATCCAGCTTTCGCCGACGCCGACGACTGCTTGCTCTCCATGGACCAGTGCGTGGTCCGCGGGCAGCACTACTTCGTCAAGGGCCTGATCGAGATACCGGTCATCGACAGTGACGAGGTGTTCTCCTGGGGCGTCTGGGTCTCGCTCAGCCGAGAGAGCTTCTCCCGGGCCTCAGATCTGTGGGACAGGCCCGGCCGCGAGGCCGAGAAGGCGTACTTCGGCTGGCTCACCACCGATCTCCCGGTGTATCCGGCGACGACGCTCAACCTGAAGACGCGCGTTCATACCCGTCCGGTCGGCGAGCGCCCCTTCGTCGAGCTGGAGCCCACCGACCACCCCCTCGCCATCGAGCAGCGCACAGGGATCAGCCTGGAGCGCGTGCGGGACATTGCGTCAACCGTGCTCCACGCCGGTGACGGCGAGCAGCGGTAATGGCTGACCAGTTCGTATCTCCCGCCCCGGTCGCGCCTGCCAGCCTGAGCCGCAGGGCCCAGCGGTTCATCGAGACGGAGGGCATCCGCGTTCGCCGTCAGGACATCCGGCAACACCGCGACGCGTGGATCGAGCACGAGATCCCCGCTGCGGAGATCGAACGGGCCACTGCCTTCCAGGATCGCTGGGGCGGCCTCGTCCTGCCACCGGCCCCGTTCTACGAGGGCGGTCCGCGTGTCCTGGACGCCGACTGCCCTGAGGAGATGCCCGCAGAAGGCTGGTCGTTCCCGGCAGGGGACTGCCGGGTGTCCATGGCCTACAGTTTCGTGATCGGCCCCGACGGTGCGTTTGGTATCGACGCCTACCGCTGGACGCCCTTGCATGCCAGCACGGACGGATGGGTGGAATCCCTGGCGCTCGCCGCTCATGCCCGCCGCTGGGCCACCACCGTCACAAGAGTCACGCGCAAGGCCGTCGATGCACTGGATCTCGTCGAATTCGAGCCAGTGCCCGAAGTACAGGGTGTGACCGACTCTTGGTGGCGGGGCAAGGACTCCCTCATCGCCGTGTACCGGGGTGAGGCCGTGGGCCTTGACGCCCCGCAATGCCTCGAAGCGCACATCTACGGGGGCCTCGACGAGTGGGGCCTCTACGGCGGCTGACCTTGGGCCTTGGACCTGAGCACTTACTTCGGCACAAGTGCCAACTGCCGTACTCACTCACATCAGGGCAAGGGAGGGGCTGGCTCTGTTTCGCGGCGACAAGGCAAGGTCGATCGTGTGATACGGAATCCTCACGATGATGCCGAGTTGCTGGCCCTGGTTCGCCGCTATGTCACGCCCGAGCGGCGCTACCTGAAGCTCGGCGGCGGCTTGCTGCGCATGGAGAATCCGGGATATGGCCAATTCATGCGAAATCTCCGTGAGGATGCGGGAGTCATCACCGCAGATGAGATCGCCAATCTTCTTGAGGGCGGCTGGCGAGAGCGGAGGACTGCGGCTTGGCTCGTAGCTGTCTCACGCCGGACCGAGTTCCGGGAGCGCCTCGGATCACTCCTGCTGGCTAGCGAGGTCTGCTGCGCTGGGCTGGCCTATTGCGTGGCCCTGGCCAGTTTCGGAACGGCGCGCGACGCTGATCTACTCGCTGCCTACCTTGATCGCTACCTCCGCCGCCCTGAGCTCGGATACGACCAGGCCGTCGTCATGGGCGCTCTCCAGTTCATCGACCTGAACCTTGGAGGTGGTCACGCCGACCGCTTCCGGCAACCGGGGGGTCTGTGGCAGCAGTGGCTCCAGGATGCACCTCACATGAAGGGCGACTCGGACCCCACCCCCTTCTTCTTGAGCCTCATTCGTCGGCTTTGCGCGTTCGTCGACGAATGTGCCGAGGCGCTATGACCAGTGGTGGTCTTCCTTGACCATGGCCGCCACCCGGGGAGTGGTCAGATCTGTGTGCGGGACGCGATGTAGTCGAGCCAGTCGCGTCTGGCGTATCCGGTCCAGCGGGTGGCGTTGCTGGTGCTGTTGAAGTCGCCGAGGACGGACGCCGGCAGGGCGGTGGCCAGTGCGAGACGAGCGTTGTTGCGGCCTGCGCGAGGTGCGATGCTGTGTCGGCGGAGCTTCAAATTGAGGTAGGTGGCGCCGAGAGGGCGGGCGGGCTCCTGGCCGGGGAACAGCCACGGTGTTGTGCTGGCTGTCTGATCGAGCTGCCAGCGCGCCTGGCACTGGTCGCGTTGCGCACGGACCAGTCGGGCGACTTCGGGCGGCAGCGGAAGACGATGGCCTGCGAGGTTGAGTGCCACCATCTCGTTGTCGTTTATGACGTCGCGCACGGTGAGTTCGAGCAGTTAGGTGTGCTGCAGCCCGAAGAGGAGCGTCAGGGCACCAGCCGTACGAACATCGAGAGGCAGAGAATCGTCGCCGAGACACCGGTGCAGCTGCTCGGCCTGCTCCTCGTCCGTCATGAAGACGCTGGGGGCGGCGATGCGTGCCCGGGGAACTTCGAGCTCGCCGACAAGGCCCCGACCTCGCGCCCAGGCCCTTCTGCGCCGGCTGGTGTACGCACGTCGGATCGAGTCCGTGCCCGTGGTGAAGCAGGTGTGCGCGGACATCGAGAATCTGACCGGTGTGGACGAGGAGCTCCAGGACCAGCTCAAGGCTGCCTTCCGCCACGCGAGGATCTGGCTGGTCGAGCAGAACAAGGAACGCCGCAAGCTGTTCGACACCCTGAACAGGGCAGTTACTAAGCAGGAGCATGGGCGGTGCGCAGGCTCCTGCTGCGCGTCAACGCGACGACATCTGAGGACCGTACGGACACCGAATTTGTCGTCTACCGGCGGGCGGTCACGTACTTCGAGAGCCTGGACGACCTCACGCGGGATGCGGTCGAAGCGGAAGCTGACACGGAGGAGGAAGTACAGAGGGCTGCGGCTCGGGTACGCAGCTCCCTCCAGCGCCTTCGCGAGTACGACACGTACACGCCAGACCTGTGCCCTCAGGTCGAGGAGCTTCTGCGGTCGGCGGCCTCGGCCGGGGAACTGCTGACCCGTGGTGAAGCCCGGCGCGTGGAGGTCTGGAAGAAACGGGCGGCACGAGGACCGCGGGAGCAGCTGCGAGTAGCGCGGCGGTACTGGATCCGCCGGAGCTGTCCGCGCTGCAATGCGCAGCAGGGCAAGGACTGTGTTCTGGTCGAGGGCCCAGCAGCGGGAAACCGCGCAAGGACGGCCACGACGAGCGGCTGCAGTTGCAGCTGGACGAGCGGAAAATGGCCCGGCAACAGATGAAGGCTCCGCAAGAGGTCGAGGCTCCTGCCGAGCCGGTACAGCCGGCTCCGAAGGGGCACGAGCGTGAAGCCGGATTCACACGTCCCATCCAGGAGCGGAGGCCGAAGGGCACCCGGGAGGGCTGTGCCAAGAAGGCAGGCAAGAAGACGGCAGTCCGGTTGCACCACCAGGTGCCGCGCAGCGACTGGTACCGAATGACGTGCCTGCGATGCCACGCCGGACCGGGCAAGCTGTGCGACAACGACGATCGCGTCGGCCCCAGCGAGAAACGACAGCTTCCCCACGACGAACGCCTGCGCCGCGTCCTGCAGGGCGACGATCGCATTGGCCCCGGCGAGCAGCAGAAAGCGGGGCTCGCAACGAACGCCAGCAGCAGGCCGTCGACGTCGTATCCCCGCTGCCTACCCGGGCCGAACCCCGGCCTCCCCGGCCACGCAGGAGAGAGCAAGAACGGCAGGAGACCGCGGGCTCGGCGGCGCGGACCTGGCACGCGAAGAAACGTTCCGACTGCCCCCCTCAACACCGCCCCGCCAGCGCCGCCTCCTCGCGGCCGCCCGACCGGCCACGACCACCCCGGGCCGCCGCCTGAGTAAACTCCTGGCCGTCTTCAGTTCGAGTCTGACCACCCCCACGCCGATCAAAGGCCGGGACGCACAGCCACCGCCGGGTCGCCCCCGGCCTGTCCTCGGAGCGCTCAACTCCACCCGACGCCTGCTCACCCCCATCCCCGCCGTGACGCACTGGCGGCCCTAACCGGGTGGCCGGCCCCGAGCGCACCGGCGAGGCCGAGCGATTACGGAGGCCGACGCCCCCACGTTCGTCGTAGGGAGGAGATTTTGGCCAGTGCCCTCTGCAGGTTGTCCTTCGCCTCCATCAGCTGGCCCCTACGGGAGTGTTTCGGGGGAAAAAGGTCGCAGCGCGCAGGCCATCCGGGGATGGCACTTGCTCGAAGAAGATGAAGGCGGCGGTGCCGGGGGCGGGAGAGCCGGGGTTGGAGGACGGGCGTATGGGTAACCTCCAAGTACTTACTTGGAGGTACTGGTGCATGACTCCCGGCAGTTGATGCGAGCGGTGTCCGACCCGTCGCGTTTGCGCTTGTTGAACCTGCTGAGCGCGCAGGAGATGTCGGCGGCAGAGGCGGCACGGGAGATGGGCGTGACGCAGGCGCTCGCGAGCTATCACCTGCGCAAATTGTTCGCCGTCGGGCTGGTGGAGGTGGTGCGCACGCACAACAACCGGGGCGCGACGGAGAAGGTCTACGGGCTGACGTCGATGGGGCGCGAACCGGTGAGTGTGGGGGAGGGCAGTCTGGTGATGCTGGTGGAGGCGGTCGCGGGGGAGTTGCGCCGCAGGGTAGGTGCGAGTGAGCGTGAGGCGCCGTCGTTGGTGTCGGACGCAGAGGTGTGGGCCCCCGTCGAGGTGGTGGAGAAGGTGCGGCGGGATCTCGCTGAGTCGATCAGTGAGCTGATCCGGTCCGGTCGTCCACCGGGCTCCCCGGGCGCTGTGCCGGTCAGCGTAACCGCGGTGCTGTTCCGGATGGATGCGTAGGCGCTCGGTGTCGGTACTGCGGCACCGGCCGTTCGCGATCCTATGGGCAGGACAGGCACTGAGTTCCGTCGGGGACTGCTGTTTCGCCGTGGCGATAGCCGGCCTGCTGCTCGAGCACGGTGCAGGTGCCGGAACGCTGGGAGCAGTGATGTCCATGCGCGCGGTGGGCAGCGCGGTGGCATCGCTGCTGGGCGGCTGGCTGGCAGACCGGCTCTCTCCGGTGGTCGCGATGCTGAAGCGGGGGTCTGGCCCCGCCTGCACGAGGTCCTGCTGGCGGAACTCCGCAAGTCCGGCCTGCTGGATATGCTGGATATGGATGATGCCGCGATCGATGGCTCACACGTCCGGGCACTCAAAGGGGGGGGCGCACACGGGACCGTCGCCGGTCGACCGTGCCCGCCTCGGCAGCAAGCACCACATCATTGTCGACCGGTACGGAATCCCACTAGCTGTCTCTGTGACCAGCGGAAACCGCCACGACGTCACCCAGCTCATGCCGCTGCTCGACTCGATTCCCCACATCCGTGGCCTGCGCGGCCGGACACGCCACCGGCCCCGGCGACTGTTCTCCGACCGCGGCTACGACTTCGACAAGTACCGGCGCCTCATCCGCGCTCCAGGAATCACCCCGAAGATCGGCCGCCGAGCACACCACACGGCTCGGGCCTGGGCAAAACCCGCTGGGTGGTGGAGCGGACCTTCGCCTGGCTCCACCAGTTCAAACGACTCCGCATCCGCTACGAGATGCACGGCGACCTCCACCTTGCACTCCTCCAACTCGCCTGCAGCATCATCTGCCTGAGACGACTCAGAACCTCATTCTGAAACGATCAGTTAGACGCCATTTCACTTGGTGAGTCGGCGGTGGTTGATGAGGCTGGTGGCGATGGCGGTGAAGGCCAGGAAGTGTTCGGGCTTGCGTTCGTAGCGCCGGTGGAGTCGGCGGCATCCGCCAAGCCAGGACATGGTGCGCTCCGCCACCCAGCGGTGCCGGCCCAGACGCTCAGAGTTCTCGATGCCGCGGCGGGCGATGCGAGGGATGATGTTCCGCTCGCGGAGCCATCGCCGTAGGTGGGGATAGTCGTAGCCCTTGTCGTCATCGAGTTTGGCGGGCCGACGACGCCGTGGTCCGCGAGGGCTACGCACCGGGGGGATTCCCAAGACCAGGGGTTGCAGGGCCAGACTGTCGTGGGTGTTGGCGGCCGAGATGGCGACAGAGACGGGCAAGCCGGCACGGTCGACGAGGAGGTGGATTTTCGATCCCCTTTTGCCGCGGTCGGTCGGATTCGGTCCGGTCAGCTGCCCCCTTTGAGGGCGCGGACACTGACGGAGTCAACGGCGAATCGTGACCAGTCCAATCCCCCCTGAGCTCCGAGTTCGTCGAGGATGACGCGGTGCAGCCGTGCCCAGACACGCTGCTGGCTCCACTGCGCGAAACGCCTGTAGACCGTGGGCCAGGCCGGTCCGAACACCGGCGGCAACTGCCGCCAGGCACACCCCGACGTGGCCATGAACACGATCGCCGTCAGGCATTCACGGTCACCGGCCCGCCGACGACCTCCACCCTGCGGACGCACCACCACCGACTCCGGCACCACCCGCCGAAACAACTCCCACAACTCATCCGAGACCAGAAGCTCAGCAAGACACGTCACACCAACCCAACGACATGCTCCACCAAAAGAAACGTCGTCTTAGCGGTCGTCAGGAAGGCCGGCCGCTTGGCACGCTTCAGGCATTTCAGTGATCGTTCGCATGTCCGTGTAGTAGTGGATGGCGTTGGGGCCCGGGAAGCCGAGCTCGGCAGGGTGTGGGCTATCAAGGCCGCCTGGAACAACTGCACGGCATCGACGACAGCATCATCCCCGTGCTCTGCCTCAACACCCCGCCCGACCCTGGCGCACCGGCCGACTGGTCCGCCGCCATAACTACCTTCCTGGGATGGGATCTCTACCGCACTGACGCCGAGGGCCGGCCCGTCCTGCGCATGAAGGACTTCACCGGACCCGCCCTGCACATGATGCGCAGCAGCCGTACCCGCCTGTGCCTGATCGACGGCATCGACCGGCTGCCCACCGAAGACCTGCAGCCCCCGTTCGACTTCTTCGACTACCTCGCCGACGAACTGTCCCTGACCATCTTCTGGAGCGGGATCGGCTCCAGCGACATCCTGCGCGAAGCCCGCACCGCCCGGATCCCGGCTACGCCGCACCGGTGAGGTCACCGTCTCGCTGCGGCCCCGCGCGGTCCCCACCCTGTGGGCCAACCGGCTCCCGCAGTGCAGCGGCGAACACCCCGACGAATGGGTCAGCGCAGTCGCCACGCTCTCAGCCAAAGTGCATCTCATCCACCACGAGCCCAAAGCTCTGCTGCAGTACCAGGAAGCGTTGTACCTCATCACCGACGGGCTCATGGAACACCTCGCTCCACTGGTCGCCATGGCCGCCCAGCTCGCGATCCTCGACCGCACCGAGGCCCTCACCGCCGACGTTCTGCGTGATGCTGCCGCCTACCTCAACCTGCCCGCCGGCGAGGACACCGCCGGTCTTTGGTGAACGCGCTCCGGACCCACGCTCCGGCCACGACCTGCAGCACCGGCAACATGAGAGTGCCGCGGCAGCCGACTACTCGTCAATGGTCAACGGCACCCGCACACAGGAGGCCCGGCCAGCCCAGATCGCGCCGTCCACACACGTCGGATCGGTCATCGGCCCGGTAATGATCGCAACGTCTCCCGTCGCAGCGACAGCCCTCCTCCACGCTGACGTCGTCGGCATGGTCCCGTCGTAGAAGCAGAGTCCGTCGGGGAAGGAAACGAGCAGCATGTCGCCAGGCAGGCGCAGCTGGGCGCTCCACCCCGCCGTGCGCTCAGGGGCGAACAACGTCGCCGTCGACAGGGGTACCCCTCCCGCTTCGCGCACGAGGAACTCCACAGCGTCCTGCACCTCCACGACGCCGTCTGCTGGCTCCATCTTCATGGTCAGGGGCTGCAACATGAAGATCACAGCCTGCTCGGCGTTAGTGCCCGCTCTGTGCCCTCAGTTGCATCTCCCCGGGGGGCGATGTTGAGCGGTTCCTGGCCCCCTTGATCCTCCGCGCTCAGCCACCAGGGCGACCGCCGTGTCAGCCGCCTCCCTCCGTTCCGGCACGGTGCAGTCCGCGCTCGTGATGCCCGCCTGCACACCCTGCGCCCCGCCGGCCCACCGCTGGGCAAGTCTGCGGAAAGCAACCGAGGTTTGAAAAACAGCCCCGTCCGGCTCGTCGCCCGCCAACAGCTCCCCCGGGAACCTCCCGTGCACCTCCGAAACGATCAGACAGGACCACTCCACCAACTTGCTGACCGCCTGAGCATCCGAAGCCGCGCGATCCAGCAGAACCGATCGGCACTCCTGGCAGCCATCCAGCGCCGCATCGTACAACTGGTCCATCACAGCCGCACGGGCTCCGGAGTCCGGCACATGGAACTCCGAAGGCGCCACGAACCGCCGACGACGATCTCCCGCATGATCATGCACATGATCGGCAGCGGTGACGAGCTTTTCCACAGACCCTCCGAAGCCTGGTCCTGTCAGCCAACCCATCGTCTCGCCGCTTCAACATCCACCACCCCAAAGCACAGAACCCATCACACATCGGCAGGTACTTCGATAAAGAGCGAGCGAGGGCGTCAGGGCTCACCCGCCCCCCACCACACGTCCTCACCATCTGGCCGCCGAGCCCCCGGCGCCCACACAACCCAGCAGTCACATCCGCACCTTGACGCAGCGTCATACAAACGAGGGTCGACGGAGGCCCGCCGTCGCCACTCAGCACCGCCGTCCGTTGCAGTTCGACTCTGCGGGAGCGCCCGGTGACTACCTGGATGACGAAGGTTTGCGCTGCGGGCCGTCAGGGCGGTGCGTGAATTTCGATCTTGCGGTTTCCGTGGTCCCCTCTTTCGTCATGCATGTGACCCGCAGTGTCAACGCCGGGGCATGTAGAGGTCGAGGGCCTTGTGCGGGACCTTGTTGAGCGGGTAGTCCCTTGCGCCGAGGTATTCGACGGCCCCGCCGCCGGTGCCGGCCTTGAACCGGAGCAGTCCCAGCAGGTGGTTGCTCTCCTCCAGGGTGTCGGTGCTGCCGCGGAAGGCGTAGCAGATCGGTGTGAGAAGAGGATTGGCGGGCGTCGATGCTGCGTATCGGGGAAGGAATGTCACTCGGCGGTGGAGCTGCCGGGGGTGACCAGGCCCGTCTCGTAGGCAAGGATGACGGCTTGGGCGCGGTCGCGAAGGGTGAGCTTGGCGAAGATCCGGGCGACGTGGGTCTTCACGGTGGCCTCGCTGAGGACGAGGGTGTCGGCGAGTTCGGAGTTCGACAGGCCCCGGCCCATGAGGACCAGCACCTCGCGTTCGCGGGGTGTTAGCGGAGCGAGGTCGCGGTGAAGCGGGGGCGTGCGGTCCACGGTCGCCGCAGTGGCGGGCCGGTGAGCCGCCCCGGCTCGGCCGGCCTCGTGGGTGGTCGCGTAGCGTTCGACCAGACGGCGGGTGATCGAGGGGGCGAGCAGCGCGTCGCCCGTGTTCACCAGCCGTACCGCCGCGGCGAGATGGGCGGCGGTGACGTCCTTGAGTAGGAATCCGCTCGCCCCGGCGGCGAGCGCCGCGTAGACGTAGCGGTCGAGGTCGAACGTGGTGAGCATGAGGACTCGACAGCGCGGGAGTAGCCGCAGGATCCGCTTGGCGGCTTCCAGGCCGTCCAGTTCGGGCATGCGGATGTCCATCAGGAGGACGTCCGGGCGTAGCCGTTCGGCTTCTGAGATGGCCTGTGCGCCGTCTGCGGCCTCGCCGATGACCTCGATGCCGCGCGAAGTGAGGATGAGGCGGAAGCCGGTTCGGATGAGCTCCTCGTCGTCGGCGATGAGGACTCGCGGGGCGACGGTTTCCTTGCTCGGGTACGGTCCTGGCTCCTGGGTGTTCGGGATCCGGTTCGGGGCGTGGGGGATGCGGCGGTCGGCGGCGGGCTGGGTCACGGGCGCTCCAGGGGGATGCGTGCGCGGACACGGTACCCGCCTGTCACGCGGCGTCGGGCGTCGAAGTGGCCCCCGTAGACGGCGACGCGCTCGCGCAGACCGATCAGGCCGTGTCCCGCTCCGTCGTTCCGGCGCTGGTGGCCACCGGATCGGATTCCCGTGCTCGCGGGGCCGGCCGACAGCACGCTCGGCCCGCTGTTGAGCACCTCGACCCGCAGACCGTGGTCCGCATAGCGCACCATCACGATCGCCGTGCCGCCGTCGCCGTACTTGAGGGCGTTGGTCAGCGCCTCCTGCACAATCCGGTAGGCGGTGACGTCGATGCCGGGCGGCAACGGGCGCGGTTCCCCGGAGATGCGCACCTCGACCGGGAGGCCGGCGAAGGCGATCCGGTCGACCAGGGTGCCCAGTTGACTCAGGCTCGGCTGGGGTGCGAGTGCGGAGGGGTCGCCCGCGCTGTCGCGCTCGGTCCGGTCGTCGTCGCCGTTGGGAGACGGTGCCAACAGGCCGAGCAGGTACCGCAGTTCGGTCATCGCATCGCGTCCGGCACCCTCGACGGCCTGCAGCGCGGTGTCCGCCGCGTCCGGCAGGGCGGCGAGCACCTCGCGGGCGGCGGTCGCCTGTACGATCATCAGGCTGACCTTGTGGCTGACGATGTCGTGCAACTCCCGGGCGATACGGGCACGTTCGGCCGCCACCGCCGTGCTGGCGGCAGCCTCCCGCTCGCGCTCCAGCAGCCAGCGCCGGTCCTCCAGGACCTTGCGGTAGCGGCGGCGAGCGCGTGCCAGCAGCAGGGTGGCGCCTCCGGTCGCCGCCAGGCTCACGGTCGCCAGGGCGATGAGCAGCCAGCCCGTCTCCGATCTCCACACGTCGTCCATCGTGCCAGCCGCATCGAGGAGCGGGCGTCCCTCTCCGGGTCCACCTCGTACATCGCCGGGATGACGGCCGCCGCGGGATACCTCCGGGGGCTGACGCTCGGGGCCGCCCACGCCGCCTACCGTCCCTGTCATGACCACCGAAGACATCAGCGGCACGACTGCGGAGGCCGGTCCGGCCGCCGTGCACGAGCAGGACATAGTCCGGGTGAGCGGCCTGCGCAAGGAGTACGGCGACACCGTCGCCCTGAACGGGGTGTCGCTGGATATCGGCGCAGGAGAGGCGGTGGCGGTGATGGGGCCGTCCGGCTGCGGCAAGTCCACTCTGCTCAACATGATCGCCGGCCTTGACCGGCCGAGCGCCGGCCGGGTGCGGGTGCACGGCGAGGACCTCGGCGCGATGAACGAGACCGGGCTGGCGCTCTTCCGGCGCCGCCGGATCGGCATGATCTTCCAGTTCTTCAACCTCATCGACGACCTGCCCACGATCGACAACGTTGCCCTGGCCGCACAGCTCACCGGAACGCCCACCCGTCAGGCCCGGCGCCGGGCGCTGGAACTGCTGGACGAACTCGGCATCGCCGACCGCCAGAACGTCTACCCCGCCGCGCTCAGTGGCGGCGAACGCCAGCGCGCGGCGGTGGCCCGGTCGCTGATGAACCGGCCCGCGCTGCTGCTCGCGGACGAACCCACCGGCGCGCTGGACAGCCACGCGGGCGAGCAGGTGATGGACCTGCTCATCGACCTCAACGAACTCGGCCAGACCCTGCTGCTGGTGACGCACGACCAGACGCTGGCCACCCGCTGCGCCGGCCGCCTGGTGATGATGGCGGACGGCCGGATCACCAGCGAGCGGACCCTGGATCGGTCGGCATGAGCGCGGTGTGGCGGGCCTCCCGCGCGGCCGTGCGCCGCCGACGGCTCCAGACCTCCGTGATCGCGGCGGTGGTCCTCGTCTCCAGCACGGCCCTGGTGGTCGCCCTCGGCCTGCTCGACGTCGTGTCCGGTCCCTTCGACCGGATCTTCGGCCAGGCGCACGGCGCGCACGTCGTCGCCACGTTCGACGCGGCGAAGGTCTCCCGCGCGGAGCTGGGGCGGACTGCGGAACGCCCGGGTGTACGGGCTTGGGCCGGGCCGTTTTCGCAAGCCGTGATCGACATGCCGCAAAGCGCGGCGTCCCAGCTGCCCGGGATGGCGCCCGGCCCCCTGACACTGGTCGGGCGGGCGGACCCCGGTGGCGACGTCGACCGACTGGACCTGTTCGCCGGGCACTGGGCCACCGGCCCGGGCCAGATCGTGCTGGCGTTGCCGGACGCGCCCGGGATGGGCAACGGGCCGCACTCGCCGATCGGCAAACGGATCCAACTGCCCGGGCATCGACCCCTGACCGTGGTGGGCCTCGCCTCCAGCGTGAGCGGCACCGCGCAGGCATGGGTCTCCCCGCAGCAGATCACGTCCCTGCACCCCACGACATACCAGATGCTCTACCGGTTCGACCGGGCCGCGACAGCCCGTCAGATCAGTGAGGACACTTCGGCGGTGAGCGTCGATCTGCCGTCCGGATCGCTGGTCGCGCATCAGTCGTACCTGACCTTGAAGGCGCAGGTCGCGGCCAATCCCAACGCCTTCGTGCCGTTCCTCTTGGCCTTCGGGATCCTCGGCCTGCTGGTGGCCGTCCTGATCGTGGGCAACGTGGTCAGCGGCGCCGTCGTCTCCGGCTTCCGGCACATCGGTGTACTCAAGTCCCTGGGCTTCACGCCCCGACAGGTCGTCGCGGTCTACCTGGTGATGGTCTGCGTCCCCGCCACGGCGGGCGCGCTGGTCGGCACGGCCCTGGGCGGGGTGGTCGCGCCGCCGCTGCTGCACCAGGTCTTCCAGGGCGCAAAGCTCGGCACCGCGACCGTGCACCCGGCGGTCAGCTCCTGGGCGTACGCGACCGCCGCACTCGGCATGCCCCTGACGGTACTGCTGGCCGCGCTGATCCCGGCCCTGCGCGCACACCGGCTCTCCGCGGCACGCGCCATCAGCGCGGGCAGCGCACCGCACGGCGGACGGGGACCGGCGGTGCAGCGGTGGTTGAGCGGGGTGCGGCTGCCGCGCTCGGTGACTCTGGGCCTGGGCCTGCCCTTCGCCCGGCCCGGACGGGCGCTGCTCACCGTCGCCTCGGTCCTGCTCGGCGTGGCCACGGTGACCTTCGCCACCGGCCTGTCGGCCACCATGGTCTCCTACGGCCACGCGGAACAGGACTACGGCACGGCACAGTCGACCGTCTGGCGAGGACAGACCAGGTTCGACCAGACCGCCCCGCGCCACAACGACGCCGCAACGCAGAATCTCCTGCGCTCTCTGCCGGATGTCGCAGACGTGGCCGCAGTGGGCTTCATCAACGTACGGATCCTCGGCCGGAGCGAAGGAGTGGCGATCGAGGGCGTGCGCGGGGGACGGTCCACTCTCCCGGACAGCCTGGCGCGGGGCCGCTGGATGAGCAGACCCGGCGAAGTGGTGGCCTCCGGCAGATTCCTCGCCAAACAGGGGCTACGGCTCGGCGACTCCTTCACCCTGACCGCGGCGGACGGCCGCCAGGAGCGCGTGACCCTGGTCGGGGAGATCCTGGCCGGCCCGGAGGACTGGATGCGCGCGGACTGGTCGACGGTGACCGCCCTGACACCGGACGCGCAGGCCAACCAGTACTGGGTGCACCTCACCCGCGGTGCCGACTTCAACGCCTACACGAAGGCCGTACAAGCCGCCGACCCGGGGCTGTACCCGACAAAAAACACCATGCTGAACGCGGACGCCGTGACCGTCATCAGCTCCGCGTCCGCGCTGACCCTGATGCTGACGCTGGTCGCCGCGATGGGTGTGTTCAACACCGTCGTGCTCAACGCACGGGAGCGTCAGCGCGACCTCGGGATGCTCAAGTCCATCGGCATGACGCCACGACAGGTCACGGTGATGATGGTGGTGTCCATGGCCGGACTCGGGCTGGTCGGCGGGATTCTGGGACTGCCGTTCGGAGTCGCCTCGTATCACGTGGTGATCCCGATCACCGAGCACGCTGCCCAACTCACCTTCCCTGCTCGGATGCTGGACGTGTGGCACCCAGGGATGATGACGTTGCTGGTGCTGGCCGGGGTGGCGATTGCCGCACTGGGTGCGGTGCTGCCGGCTCGTGCGGCGGCCCGGCAGACCATCGCCCGCGTCCTGCACACCGAGTGACGGCCGGCGGTCGTCCCTGCTGCGGCGTCGACGCGTCAGACGAGACCTCCGTTGGCCCCAGCCTCATTGGGTCGGAGACCAAGACCGCGTCGGCGTGCGTTTGCCAGGACTGAACGCATGTATGGGATCGGGTCCCTCATGTCGGGGGATCCGACCCCGTTTTCGTCGTGGACAACGGACAATCCCAAACCCTGTCCATAAGTTCCTCATGCACACGGTGTCGCCGCGAACGAAGCAGAAGCAGGCCGCCCAGCAAGATCACAGATCATGCTCATCGCGAGTGCCGCGAACCCCGGCCTTCGTACTCATGCAGAGAGTCGTTCAACACGTGCGCCGGCGCGGCAGACGAGGTTCCGTTTCTTCGAGTGTTCGGCGCTTCTTCCTGACCTCTTCCTGCATGAGGCCGTCGGTGCGTGTGCTGTGCCAGATGGTGCCTTCCCACTTCACGTACTGGGGTTCGCGGTCGCGGGGGAGGCCGGCTTGAGGTGACCGGGGCAGAGGAGGGTGCGGCCTTGGTCCCGGCGACTGCGACTGAACCACATCGCGCTCTTTTCGTGACGGGTGAGCCGGTGCGCCGCGAGGCCGGGGAGGGCGCCGCGGACCCGGCCGGGTGTGCAGGTGGTCAGGGGCCTGCTGGGCGGGCGCCAGGAGTCGGCGAGGGCCCCGTGCGCGATGGCGTCGCCGCCGCGGTCGGGCGGGCTGTAGGGGTAGGTGACGCGGCCTGCGACCTCCCTGAAGAACCGGGCCTGCTCGGCCTTGGTGCCACCGGCCAGCCGTCGCCAGGAGGGCGAGGTGACCAATGGTGCGAGGGTGACGGCTTCGGGATAGACCGCGGCGAACATCCGCGAGGTGCTGTAGGTGATGTAGTCCTGCTTCTCCTGGTCGAACGGGATCAGGATGTCGAGGCGGTCGTCCCAGGTGTCCCAGGTGCCGAACACGGCGCTGGACGGGCGTCCGTCCACGGACCAGATGTGCGCGCAGAGCATGAGGGCGGTCAGTACCGCGTCGTAGGTGGCGGTCCACCGGTCAGCGCGGCGAGCCGTTCGGGAACGACGACGCGGCGGCCGGCCCCAGGATGGGCGGGCTCGGTGACCTGTGACCACAGGCCGTTGATGTCCAGGCCGTGGAGGGTGGCCAGGGCGGCTGATGCAGGACGGGGGAATCTCGTGCCGGGCGGGCGGGACAGGGTCGGGCAGCGTGCGCAGGAGCATCAGGCCGCGCGCCTCCGCCGCCCTTTCGCCTTGGCGGGGGCGGTGAGCTGATCGGACTGCTCGGCCGCGAAGTCGATCGGGACGAGTTCCAGAAGCTCTTCAGTGATGGATCTGCTGCCGTCCTCGATGGCCAGCACGGCGGCGCCGCGGATGAGCCGGGACAGGTTGCCGATCATGCCGCCGGTGCGATGGAAGAGGTAGCCGCTGAGCGCGCTCAGCGGGCCCGGGGCGTGCTCGTGGAGGCGCAACGTCGACTCCAGGGTGCTGACCAGGCCCCGCCATGCTTCCTTGTCGCCGGTGGTGGCGTAGGAGAACGGGGCGACGGGGATGACAACGAAACGTCCGGCGATCTGCCGGCCCCGGGTTCCGGCGAACAGGCCCTGACTCTCGATGTCGATGCCCGCGTAGGCGAATGTCGCGGGCAGACGCTCAGCGAAGTACTTCAGCTGGTCGGAGGCTTCCGCCCCGGCCCGGGAACCGAGGTTGAGGTTGTGCAGCTCGTCGACCAGCGCCGGGTCCACGTGGACCTGGTCGGCGGTAGCGCAGACGGCGTCGACGATGTCGGTGTGGGTGGCTCGGGACGGGAACGTCAGCCCGAAGAAGCGGGCGAACTCCGTCGCGAGCATCTTCGGTGTGGCCGCCGGCGGGACCGTGACATAGACGACCGGCAACCGGACGCGGTCGTGCGGGTGGCGCATGCGCGTGGCCAGCTCGTGCGCGCGGCTTAGCTGCGTGAGCGCGGTCGTCTTCCCGGTGCCGGAGGCGCCGGAGAAGATCACGCCGCGGCGGGCGGAGATCTGATGGCGGTTGAGCTGGATCAGCAGCCGGGCGGTGGAGATGACCTTGCGGATAGTCGGGGTGTTCACCAGCGGCAGGTCCGCGTGATACTCCCGCCGTGACTCGTCCCCCCTCGCCCGTTCCCGCGCGCTCAGGGTGGTCCGCTCGGTCGCGGTCAGCAGCTTCGGCGGGTGGGTCTCATGTTCGACGTAACGGAGCCAGCCCGCCTTGGTGGTCAGCGGTGAGTCCGGCGGGGCCAGTTCGTCGGTGTCCGTCTGCGGCGTCCTGGTCGTGGGCGTGCTCATAGCCACCTTTCGGCTCCGGCGTGGGCGTCGAAGACCCCGAAGGGCACCACCTCCGCGGCCGGCGACGCAGTCGCCGCGGAACGGGCTCGGGGCCGGGCGTGTTCTCGACCTCGGGTGCCGCGGTGGGCCCGGGGAGGGCGGCGGCGGTGCGGGTGCGTGCGATGACCCGGGTAGAGCGGATTGTCCGGTCCGTGTTCGGCGCGGGTCAGCAGCGCGTCCAGGACGCGGGCGACGGCGGCCTCGTTCGCGTCGTCCAGGCCGGCCACGGCGGCAAGGCGGCGGGCGTGGTCCCAGGTGAAGTCAGCGAAGGGTGCGTTCACCAGCGGCAGGTGCACCCACGGTGCGGTGATCCAACCGCCGGTGGTGCGTATGAAGACGCGGGAGAGGCCATAGGGGTCGTAGTGCACCTCCCAAAGCCCGCGCTTGGCCGCGTGGCCGGAGTGCTGCCGCCGCCACCGCCCCAGCTCCGGCGCGTCGTAGGTGCGATGAGCGATGCGGATGCCGTAGTCGTTGATGGCCCGCCAAGCCATCGGCAAAAGCTCCAGGTAGTCCTCCCCGCGCAGCACCAGCGGTAGGTAGCCGGCCGCCGCGACCAGAGAGGCGTACTTGTCGTCCGGCGACATCGCCTTTCCCGGCCGGAAAGGGTCGCGCAGAGCGTCGTGCGGCCTGGCTTGCCACCCGGCCAGTAGCCATTCCTCCAGCAGCTCCAGCAGCTCCAGCAGCTCCAGCAGTTCCTGGAGTTCGGGGATCGTCCAGACCACCGCCTGCTCGACGCGCTCGCCACGGCTGATCACATCCCGGCCGTGTAGCCCGCGAGGTGCTGGCAGAACAGCGTGTTGATCGCCACAAATGTGGCCTCCACGATGGCCTTGTCGGTCGGGGTCCGTGGACCTGACCCTTGCACCGAGACCCCGAGACGGTCGCAGGCCCGGATGAACGTGTCGGAAACGTGTCGGAGATGAACACCTTCCCGCCGTCGATGACGACGGTGTCCGGCACGATCACCGGTTTCGCGGCGGCCTGTTCCATTCGCGCGTCCACGCCCAGCAACCGCAGGTGCGGCATCCGAGAAGCCGCCATCCGCAACGAGCCCGACCAGCCCGGCCGCATCGGCTCCGGCACCAGCATCCGCGCCAGCAGCGGCAAGGCGTCCACCGCCTTCGTGCCCACCGGCCGCAGCACCGCCGCGCAGATTCGTGCGGGTGGCGACATCGACCGCGATCGTCAGATCAGCCCGCGCGGCACCCCCGAGTCCAAAACCACCATCACGTCCAGCGGGGTGGAGTCGATCTTCACCTATTCCCCGGGCCGGTCCGGGGTTCGGCGCCGGGCGGCAGCCCGGTCTCCACCTCCACCACGTGCCGCTGCCACGGGACCGCCGCTGCCCGCGCCGGCTCCGGCACGTCTCCAGCAGCCCGAACGGCTCCATCTCCGGCAAAGGCTCGGCGCCGGTAACAGCGAAATCCGGCGCCGCCATCAAGAACGAGGCCAGCACCACCGATTCCGCCCCACCAGCTGACCGCAGCCGCACCGCCGTTCCGGCCAGCGCCACCACCTGATGCTCGCCGCCGTCGAAAGCGACCCAGTCGCCCGGCCGCAGCACCGAGCCCCCGCCCGTGGTCATCGGCTCACCCCCGGCGAGACCAGCGAACCGGTATGCAGCGGCGTCGAGATCTCCACCGCCGGCCCCTGCGACCACAGCAGGTGAAAGAGCACCGGCAACACCGCCAGTGGCTCACCCGCCGCCCCGGCACCGTCCATCAGCGGCAGCGGCTCGGCGAACACCTCCCGCAGCAGCAGGGCTGACCGGCTCCACCCGGTGCCGGGGATGCCGGTAACCCGCCAGCCACCGAACGTTGCCAACCACGACCGGGACCGGGGCGTCAAACAGCCGGAACTCCCACCCCACCGAGGCGCATGCCGCCTCCATCGCCTCGAACTTCGCGCAGTCGCGGGGACCGCGGTGCTCGGCCGGGCAGCAGTCGATGACCACCGCCGACCCGTCGCGGCGACGGGCGAAGCAGTCCGGCGCGTGCGAGACCGGACGCCCGTTGGCTGCCGACCAGAACAGCCAGAACGGCTGGGAGGAGCCCCACCCACCACCACCGGATCGAAGTCCAGCAGCACCACCTGGTCCCGCTCCAGCCAGGACTCGTACCCGACGTGTCCGCCCATCGTCGCTGACCACCACAGGCCCGGCAGATTGCGCTGCCGACGGTACGACGCGAAGGCGCGTACGGGAAGGGCGTGCTCGAACCACACCGCCCACGCGTCCGGCAACGGGCGCCGCAACTCCGACCCGTCCGGGGCTACGTACGCGACCTCGAACCCGGTCGTCGGCGGTCCAGCAGAACCGCCCGGCAGGACCTCTGACGCACGGACCACCGGCCAACCCTCACCCTCGCCGCAAGGTAACTCTTCAACCCGCAAGCTCCCCCGCAAAATGAAGATTCAATCCGCAGCCTTCGACATCACACGACAACCACCCAGACCCGACCAACAAGATCAAACCGTTCCTACGTCGTCCAAACAAACCAGCGTTCTCGCTGCACCTGCACTCTTCTCAACCAACCTGCATCGCAGCAGGTCAGGATGGCATTCACCACGGCGCACAGCATTCTCAACTACCTGCATCACCGCAGTTAACTGGGCTGCCTCAGTCACACAATCGATGAGAAGGCACCGCGGTCCGGGCACGCGGATGACTTTGAGTACTCCACCCCGTGAGCACTACCAGAATCGACATGGTGACGGTAAAAATCGACATGGCGTAGACTTTCTGATGGAGGAGCGGTCCGGCTCCTCACAAGGCCTCTCTGGAGGAACAGTGCACAAGCAGAACTGGCTTATCACCGGCGTCAGCACGGGCCTCGGACGTGCCTTCGCCGAGGCCGCCCTGGCCGCAGGTCATACCGTCGTCGGCACAGTCCGCTCCGAGGAGGGCCTGCGGGCCTTCGAAGAGCTCAGGCCCGGTAACGCTCACGGTTGCCTGCTGGACGTGACGGACGATGACGCCGTCCCCGGTGTGGTCGCGGAGGTGGAGCAGAGCGTCGGCCCTTTGGATGTCGTCGTCGCCAACGCCGGCTACGGCCTGGAGGGAACCTTCGAGGAAACCCCGCTGGCCGAGGTGCGGCGGCAGTTCGAGGTCAATGTGTTCGGGGCGGTGGCCACGCTGCGGGCGGCGCTGCCCCACATGCGCCGACGCCGCCGCGGACACCTGATGGCCGTCACCTCCATGGGCGGGCTCATGGCCGTGCCCGGCATGTCCGCCTACTGTGGCAGCAAGTTCGCCCTGGAAGGCATCCTCGAAGCGCTGGGCAAGGAAGTCGCGCAGTTCGGCATCCACGTGACGGCGATCGAGCCCGGATCCTTCCGCACTGACTGGGCCGGACGGTCCATGACACGCGCCGCGCGGACCGTCGACGACTACGACGAGTTGTTCACCCCGATCCGCGAAGCGCGGCAGAAGGCCAGCGGCAACCAGCTGGGCAATCCGGCCAAAGCCGGGGACGCCCTCGTGCACATCACTTCGGTCGAGCGCCCGCCGGCCCACCTCGTCCTGGGCTCGGACGCGCTGCGGCTGGTCACCGCCGCCCGCACGGCCGTGGACGAGGACATCCGCGCATGGGAGGCACTCTCCCGTACGACCGACTTCGCCGACGGCGCGCAGCTCTGATGCCCGGCCACCACCCCACGCGGAGCCGTCGCGCCGCCGAACGCAAGGGCGACGTCCGGGAGCGGGCCATCCTCGACACCTGCGAGGCCCTGCTGTCGCACAAGGGCTACGACGCCATGACCGTCGGCGACATCGCCCAAGGCGCCGGCATCACCCGCGGCGCGCTGTACTTCTACTACGGTTCCAAGCAAGAAGTGGTCACGGCACTCGTGGCCCGGACCGTCGAGCACCTGTGGGAGCGGTCGAGGACCACCGCGGAGGCCGACGAGCCGCGCCGGGCCATCGCGGCAGCCATGCAGCGCACGGTCGAGCTGTGGAATGAGCACGGCCTGGTCATGCGCACGGCGATCGACCTGTCGTTGACCGTGCCGGAGATCGGCGAGCTGTGGAACCACACAGCTGACCTGTTCATCGCGGCTATCACCGCCGTCCTGGAACGCGCCGGCATCCAGGCCGGCGCTGCACCGGACCAGGCCGCAGCGATGGCACGCGTCCTGTGCTGGATGATCGAACGGACCTTCTACCACGCCTCGCAGGAATCCCCCGAGAAGCTCCAAGATGCGTCGGCGACATGCGAACACATCTGGCTGACCAGCGCCGGTCTGACCACCTGAGGTATCTGCCATGGACGCGGTGAGGCGCGGAACCATGAAGTTCCGGTCGGGCCCTGCCCAGTGAAGTGGACACCTGTTCGCGTCGTTATGCGGCGAGGGCGCTGGTGGCCAGATGCTGTTCGTAGGCGATCCGAGCCCCAGCTCCTCACTCCGGGGCCTCCGCTAATCTGCCCTGGGGGGCGCGCGGCGCGGGCACGGGGGCCCGGGCGGTCAGGTCCAGGTCGAGGTGTCTGTTCATGTCCAGCTCGAACCGGCAGTAGGGATTCACGTGGGTCCAGAACAGCGGGGAGAGCGCCCGCCGGTCCGCGTCGGTGACGGTGTCAGCCCACTTCGGGTCGGCGAGGACCTGCTGCATCAGCAGCGTGTTGACGTGAACAAGGGCGGACTGGAGGAGATGCAGCGCGAGCATCGACACCTCCTGGGACGCCTTGTCTGCCCCGGCCAGGTCGCCGTCCTTGCCGTAGAAGAGGTCCTTGTTCGCGGAGTTCCAGTTCTCCACGACCTGCAGGCCCTCGTGGATCCCCTGGCGCAGTTCGACGTCGGAGAGGTCGGCGCAGACGAATGCCGTACGCACCACCCGTCCGAGTTCCTCGATCGCCTGGTACGTGGGGTGCTTGGGGCCGCCGCGGGCGAAGCGGCGCAGGACCTGCTCGGCTTCGGCGGTGCCCAGGCGCAGGGCGGTGGTTTCTCACGATCTGGTCGTACTGCTGGCGGATCAGATCCCAGTTGATCGTCTTGGTGGACAGCAACGGCGCCAGGTGGGGCCAGTTGTCGCCCTCCCCGGCCGCCGGGCGGTACAGCTTCGCGGAGCCGATGTTCTTCAGCCTCGGCATCAGCTTGAAGTCGAGCATGTGGGCGAAGGCGAAGCCGACGATGGACGCGCCGTAGGTGTCGGTGTACTGCCGGTCCACCTCCATGTCGGTGCAGTGCTGCAGGACGCCCTCGATCATTGAGGCGACCTCGGAGGCCGAACAGGACTTGAGCTGGGAGTAGATGCACACCGACTTCCGCTCGACGTGCCAGTAGATCATCACGCCGGGGCCCCGGTAGCGCTGGTGCCACTCGGTCATCAGGTTCGAGGACCAGGCGCCGAACTTGCGGCTGTCGGAGGCGCACGCGGTGCCGCTGCCCCACCACAGCTCGTTGCGGGCGGCGAAGGTGGCGTTCACCAGCTTCACCAGCGCGGCGCGCATGTTGGCCCGGTTGACGAACAGGTGCCGCACCCGGCGCAGCGTCGCCTCGGACTCCCCGTGCTTGCCGGTCACCGCGCCCGCTTGATGCCCATGTTGGTGCCCAGCCCGAACAGCACCAACAGCAGGCGGCGCCGCAGCACGTCCTTGGACAGGTTCTCCCTCGTTGCCACCGAGGTGAACTCGGAGATGAAGTTGGTGTCGAACTCGGCGTACTTCAGGATATCCAGCAGGTCGATGGTGCCCCAGCCTCGCTCGATCTCGCCCTTAATGGCGAAGAAGGGAGCCGTTGGTGATCATCCGGGCGTGATAGTCGCTGCCGTGCCGCCGCGCGGAGGTCAGGAAGGTGGTCGACAGGGACCGGATGATCGCGTAGGCCATCATGGGTTCAGCTCCGAACCAGTTGACCAGGATGCGGCGGGTGCCAGGAGACCGCATGGCGCGGTCGACCCTGTCGGCGACGGCATCGCGGTGCCGACCTCGAACAGCGCCCTTGGTGTGCTCCTGTCCGCAGTATTCGCAGCCCATGTTGCAGTAGGAGGTGGGCAGAAGCGTGAATTTGCGCTGCGCGGTCTACTGGGAGGCGATGCGCTGGCGGGCGGCGATGTCGGGTTCGTCGGCCGTGAGGATGCCGGCCGTGACGAGGTTCTGCCGGTCGGGGGGTGAGATGCGGTCGACGCTTCCGCTTTCCAGTGCTCGCACGGTGGAAACGGAGAGTGTGTGCAGTTGAGCCGCAGAGGTGACGTACACAAGGCGAAGAGGGTCCGGATTCCCCTTGTAGACCCTGTTGCCGAATATTGCGTATGAGCTCAGACGTAAATTCACGATGTGCTCCGGTAGTCGTGCTTTTCGGCGTCACTGGAGGCAGCTTGCGGTAGGGCAAAGCCGTCGGGAACGGATTGTGCGGCGGCTCATTGGCAGCCGCCGCACAGTTTGACCTGCGATAAGCAGGTCAGCAGGATTCGTTGGCGATAACGTCGGAGTTGGCGTCGCGGGTCGTGGTGGTGGTGAGAGTCGTCATTTCTTTCTCCTTCGTTGGATTCTTCGGGGGTGATTCCCGGTCTGACTCGAGCGATAGTCGACCTCCACAGTCCGAGCGTCAAGCAATCACTTGGGGGTTTTCAGTGCAGGCTTGGGGGTACAAAGGCGCCCTCGAACTGAGGGCCAGATTGAGCCATATGCGAGATCGACTATTGCCTTCCGGATATGTGGCAGTGCTCCTACCAGGATAGGAGGGGCTTTTACCCTGCCCGGTGAGGCGCGGAATCGGCCAGGCCCCGGGGAAACCCCGGAGCAGAAGTGGAGGATTCCCTTCCTGTGTGAGAGATGTGTACTTGCCGGTGCTACGAACCTGTTTGGGAGTGGGCAGGATCCGTCTCTTCTGTCTTCATTCCGTGAAGGCTGTAACCGCCGCACGGATGACACGGCGAGTGGCGCCAGGCCTGCGATGACGGCGGCCGGGGCCAGGAGGGCCAGGCTCTGGTGCAGGCCGATGCCGTGGGCGAGTTGCCCGCCCATGAGATACCCCAGCGGCATTGCTCCCAGCCCCAGCGCAGTGTCCACCGCGGCGACGCGTCCCAGGACTTCAGAGGGGACCTGTTCCTGCAGCGCCGTCGTCCACACGACACCGAACAATCCATAGCCCGCCCCGGCCACCGCGACGGCCACCACAGCCACGACGACGGGGCCGGGAACTGCCAGAACAAACATGGGGAGCCCTACCGCCGCAACGCCCAGCTGGCCCGCCCCCCCCGGCGGGGGCCGCTCAACCGGACAGGGGCGACCGCGCCCAGAACCGTTCCGGCGCCGAAACCCGTCAGCAGGACCGCGTAGCCGCCGGAGCCGTCGGTGTAGTCCCTCCCCAGCAACGGCAGCAGGATCAGCAAAGGAGCCAGCCCGAGGCAAAGTGCCGCGATCGCGCCGGCGATGCTCCACGTCAGCCAGGGTCGGGCCCGTATCTCGAACCCCGGCCAGAAGAGCTGTTCGACTGAGAGGAATCGTGGCGCTGCCGCGAGTGGAAGGGATGCCGAACCAGAACTGCCAGCGTGACGACGCTCACCGCGAATGTCGCCGCGTCGGCGGTCAGGGCCGCCTGGGCTCCCGCTCCCGCGACCATGGCTCCAGCCAGGACCGGTCCGGCAACTTGCGCCCCGTTGCGGGCCATTGCGGTGAGTGCGTTGGCCGACTGCAGTTCGCTCGGCGGCGCGACCTGCTTCAACACCGCGGTGTAGGCGGGGACGAAGACCGCCTCCCCAAGCCCGACTATCAGCGTCAGTCCTGCGATCCCCGCCGCCGGGAATCGCGCGGGCGCCAGGGCCAAGGTTGCCAGGATGGTGCCGCGCAAGACATCGGCTCCCAGTCCAGTCCCGAAGGCGCCGCCAGGCCGTCACCCCGCTGCAGCCGATCTGTTCCGCGGGAACGTCCCACCAGCTCACACCCTTGAGCAGTACGTAGACGATTCACCGAAGCGCGTCACGGTCGTCCACCGGCAACCGACCGGGATACCGGTGCCGCCGGGGCGGACGAACCGGTAGCAGCGGACCAACGTTCCCACAGGTCATCAGACACGAGATCAGCAGGCACACAGTAGATCCTGCCGACACATCACCCAACTCATAGCCCACCAGGCAAAGTGCATTCTGAAACGATCAGTAAGCGGCACGGCCTACGCAGCGTCGGCGCCCCTTGCGGTGCACGGTCAGGAACGAGTGGCTGGGGCTGGTGAATCCCGCCCTGCTTTGGATTGAATCATGGACGAGAGCGTGTTTTTAGCGTCCACCGGTGCGCTGTCGTACCCCTCGTGCAAGATGGGGAAGTGCCTCCATGCCTTGGTGCGGAGGCAGTTGGGGTCTGTTGCATTCAGGGGGCGTTCGTGTTCCAGCGTCATTTTCACCGTCACGACGACATCGATCTGGTGATGTCCGCGCTGGGGGACGATCCTCAGTGCCTGCCGGTTCTCATCACATGGGGTGCGGGCCTGCGCCGGGACGTGGCTTCGTCTCTGCGGGAGGTCATCGCGACCGGGGCGTGGCAGAGCGACTTCAGTGTCCGCAGCGCCGCGGCCCACTGGCGTGAGGAACCCCGCTTCCAGGTCTTCCTTGACCACGGGCTCGAAAAGCGCCGTAACCGAGGCCCCAGATATGAGCACCTGGATGCCGCTCTGCTGACGTTCCCTGAGACCCGTGCCGCTCTCTACCGGGTCGCGGCGCAATGCCCGCAGCACTGCCGTACGCAGACCGGCACCTTTGCCGAGGACCGGCATGTGGATGACTACCGCGAGGCGCTGGTCGGCTGGTACGCCGCCATCCAGCACGCACATGCCTGTGTCGTGAGGGCAGCACGCTGGTTCGCGGATGCGCAACTGTCCGACTCCCGCCGGCCTGGAACCTTCACCGACTGGATGAGCGGAACGCGTCGCCGCCACAGCAGCGGTACCGCGGAGGAGACAGCCCCGGCCGCCCAGCGCGCTTTGCAGGAAATCATCCTGATGATGCACGCCTGGAGCCCGTACACCTTCGAAGCCATCGACGTGGCCTTCCAGAAGGCGGAGGGAGAAGCGGCATCCCATGCCTGGGGCGGCAGTTTCGAGCCCGCCGCCGGTCCGAAGCCCAGGCGGCTGCGGAAGCACTTGCGAGCGTCCTGTCCTCACAGGAACGCCAGCAGGTCGGGACGTCATCGACGGGATCGAGAGCGACGACGAGGACTGCGACATGGACCTCGCGAAGGACACCAGGCTGGCCTGCACCAGCGACCGCCACCGCACCCTCGGCGCCGAACCCGGCGGGCGTGAGGACTGCGCCAGAGCCCGAGGCCGTGTGTACGAAGAGGCCTCCCAGCCCTGGAGCGAGGGCGCCGACCGTGAGGCCGACGCTGCCCGGCTCGCCCGGTTCCTGCTCGGATCCCGTCCCGACCGACTCCAGGCAGTCCTTGCCACGGCCCGGGCCGCCGTTGCCCGGGACACCGCCGAGAGGGCGCCGCAGGTCTGGCACGACAACGCCGAAACCCTCTACCTCCAACTCCTCACCCTGGCCTGCACCCAGGCGGGCCGCGCCGCTCCCGCCTGCATCCCGCAGGCCATCTCCCAGCCGGTGCCCTCACTGCCGCCACCGTGCCCACACCGTTGCCGTACACCACACCTGGTGAGGAATCCCCGTGTTCGAAGAGGTACATCACCGGCCCTGCGGGCGCCCGACCAAGTCCGGCACTCCCTGCCGTGTGCAGTTCTCAGGCCCAGGCTTCGCCTGCAACTGCACACCACCGACCACGAAAAAGCCCTCGTGGAGGCATATCGGCAGGGCCTTGAGACCGGCCGGACGCAAGAAAGAGAGTGGAGACAACGCTCAGAGGCCGCACAGATCCAACATCTCGAGCGCCAGATACGAACCCTGCGGGAAGAACTCGACGCCAAGAACCGCCGCTTCGAGGTCGACGGCGACCAGGACGTCACCGTCGACGGCTACGGATACCGCTGGAGGGGCCCCCGCACGCTCGAAGTCGGCGACCGCGTGCTCCTGCCGGAGAACTACGTCAGCGCCGTTTGCCACGGCCCGGGACCCTTTCCCGGGACCGTGACCGAACTGGGCACCACCTACACCGGGACCCTCAGCACGATCATCTCTCGAGCCCCCGCCGTCCCCCGGCAGACCGGCTGACACCCGCAAGCCCAAGGCACCGGCATCCGAATCGACCAGCGGAGGTCTTCCGTGAAACGCGAGCGCGCCACCACGCTGCTGAACGACATGCTCGACCGGCTGGAGGGGGGCGGCTGGCCGCTGGACCTCGTCGACGAGATCCTCGTCTTCGGCTCTTACGCCCGCGGTGCACTGAACCCCTCGGACGTCGATCTGGTCGTGGAGCACCGCAGGGACGACCGTCTCGTCTCCGAGTTTGTCCACGCCCTGTCCTACGGCCGTGACCCTTCCGCTTCGATGAAGCGCGCCCTGAAGGGCAACAGCCGCGGCCTGCAGATCCACTTCGGTGAACGCAGGACCCTCGAAGCGGAAGGGTTCGAGCTGACCTTGCTGTGGACACGGGGTGAACCCGTCGATGCCGCCCGTGCCCGGCTCGCCGCCATCACCCCGACCCCGAGGCAGGCCGGGCTCCGCGCGACCACATGATCGAGGCTTTCGACGGCATCGACCGCTGGGTCCCGCGCCCAGTCCGCATCGATCTCACCGACCTGGTCGACCGCAAGGCCGCCACCATCCGCCAACTCCAGCTCCCCGACGCCGAACCCGCCCATCCCGCAGCCCTCACCCGCTGGAGCGAGACCAGCCCGCTGCGCCGCACCGCGGCAGCCGTCCTCGCTCACCTCGAAGCAAACTCCCGCCCGCTCGACTCCGTCTACCTGCACGGGGAACCGGTCATCGGCAGTCGCTACAGCGGCACCACCTGGCAGACCGGCATCGGATTCGGCTGGAGCCACCACCGCAGCATCTCCCACCACCTGCAGGAGGGCACCGACTGGTTCGAGGTCGTTCGCCCCACGCGGACCCAGCCCCTGCACACCCTCCACATCACCGTCCAGGACCGCTCCGCCCTGCCCCGGCTGTGACGCAGCGCCCATACCCGAGGGAGCTTCAGAAGCTGTTCCTGAGGGCTACATGACAAGGAGGATGCGCCTCGGTTGAGGCTTGCGCGCCTATCTGATCCCTTCTCTGAGCGGTGCAAAAATTCGCTGGACAACGCATAGGCCGACGGCGAGCGTTGATGGGATGCAACAGGAGAAGATCTGGGACGCTGAGGCTGCCCAGCGGTATGACACGCCCGGCACCGGCATGTTCGCGCCCGATACCTTGGGGCCGACCGTGGACCGCCTCACACATCTCGCAGGGGAAGGGGCAGCTCTTGAGTTCGCCATCGGGACCGGCCGGGTAGCTGTCCCGCTCGCCGAGCGGGGAGTCCCTGTCACCGGCATCGAGTTGTCACTGCCGATGGTGGAGCAACTGCGAACCAAGGCGGACGAAGCGACGGTCCCCGTGGTCATTGGTGACATGGTGACTACGGTCGCCCCCGGGAAGTACAGCCTGGTCTATCTCGTCTACAACACGATCTCGAACCTGCTCACCCAGGCTGAGCAGGTCGAGTGTTTCCGCAACGCTGCCCGCCACCTCACGCCTGGTGGTCGGTTCGTGATCGAGCTCTGGGTACCCGAGTTGCGCAAGCTCCCGCCTGGCCAAACGGCCACCGTCTGGCAGTCCGGCCCCGGCTGCATCGGTTTGGACACCTACGACGTCCTGCGCCAGCACGTCGTGTCGCACCACTTCCGGTTCGACGAGACCAAGCAGGCACAGCTGTTCCGGAGCCCTCACCGCTACATCTGGCCGGCCGAACTCGACCTTATGGCCCAGCTTGCCGGATTCGAACTGGAGAGCAGGCATGCGGACTGGGGCGGCGCCGCATTCACCGCCGAGTCGCGTTCTCACGTCTCCGTCTACCGAATCCCGCCAACGCGGTAGCCGTCTCCCCTCATCGGCTTGATCTGGCGTCCGCGTACTTTGGCAGTTCGACGGTTCACTCAAAGGCCGCCGGGATTCCCGGCGGCACCATCGCTTCGTACGGTGGCCGTAGGGACAGGGACGGGGTGCCCCGGCTGCGGCTGGTCGTGGTCAGGGACGACGACACCGGGCCGCGGTTGTGCCGGGGGTGCGGTGGTCCACTGATGCCGTCGGCGAGGGCGGCGGCGGTGTTCTGTTCGTCGGCTTGTCGTTCGCGGCGCTGGCGCCGACTTCGGCTCACGAGGGCGAGAGCCGAGGCGGTCCAGACGGCTCGGACGACGAACTGTCAGGAGTGCGGTGTGAGTTGGACGGTCGGGGTGGAACATCCTGCCTCGGCACGGTACTGCTCTCCCCGCTGCCGCAAACGGGCATGGCACCAGGGGCGCAAGGAACGGGGCGGGGTGTGAGACCGCGTGTCACACCAGGCCGGGACCGCTCCACGCGCCGGGGTGTGCGCTCTGGCAAGCGGCCGGAGGGCGCCGGATGGTGCCAAGTAACAGCTGTTCGAGGCGAGTTGACGGCATGAAGGGTGCCGCGCCGGGCCCGTGGGGGGGGAATGCGGATGTCCGGAAACGTCGGCAGTGTGACCCGGGATCGCTACGACGAGCTGGTCAAGCTGGGGCGGGACTGGGTGGCCACGACGAGCAGCGCCCAGTGGCGTCTCGGTGACGCGGCCATGGAGATCGAGCCGATGCGCTCGTATGGGGGTGCGAATCCGTCCGGGAAGGACGACCTGTTCACGGTCAGCGAGGCCATCCGGATGTTCGCCGAAGACGTAGGGCTGGCCCACACCACAGTCCGCAGTTACCGGCGGGTGTCCTCGCGCTGGTCGAAGGAGCGTCGGCGGGCTGACGTCTCGCACACCATCCACAAAGTCCTGGCCAGCATCCCCGATGACCAGGAGCGGTTCGAGGCGGTCAACACCCCCCCCGCCCAACCCGCGCGGCGGTCCGCCGAGGTGGCCACACGACAGCGCGAAACGGGTGGTGGGTCGACTCCCCGGAGAGCGTGCAGGAGAAGGTGGAGGCGATCCACGACCTGGCCACCGACGACGCGGTCGCTGCGGTGGTGACCACCGGCTTCCCGCGCCGTCCGGCGGTCGCCAACAAGGCCATGGCCGATGACACCGCCCGGCACGCCGTTAATGAGGCGCAGTTCGACCGGTTCCGCCAGCAGGCCCAGTTCGTGCACGAGGAAGCGGCCCCGCAGTTGAAGCGAATGGAGCACAGCGCGCAGTTCATGGACCTGGTCGCGGCCTGCGCACAGTTCGTCGCGACGGCCGGGAGGATCGTGCCGAACCTGCGCGGCGAGCACTACGACGACGGCGAGCGGGAGACGATCGGGCGGGGGCTTGCTTGTGTGCGCGCCGCGGCCGACTGGATCGCGAACGCCGTGACCCGCGGCGAGGTCGACCTGGACGAGCAGCTGGAGAAGCTGCTGAAGGGCTCGGGTGAGTAGGCGATGGGGCGGGGTGTCCCCGCTCACGTCCACGCCGAGGCGATCCTCAGCGCCCTGCTGGAAGCGCGTCCCGCCGGTCTGACCATCGTCCAGTTGATGGCCGCCACCGAACGCACCCGCGCGCAGGTCCACACCGGGCTCGCGCATCTGCGCCAGGTCGCGGCGGCGAAGGGCCTTCCCCCCGTGACCTGGGACGAACGATGGGGGTATCGGATGCTGGACGGGGCGCCGGAGGTGTGGATCGGCTATGAACGGGCGTTCTTCGAGACCGTCCACCACCGGGTGGAGAACTTCATCGCCGGGACCCTCCTCCCGCACCAGTAGAAGACCCCGAACGACCCCGACATCCGCACGGTCATGGCGCAGATGGGTGCGATCGAATCCACCCTTCAGCTGCTGGCCAGCCTGCAGTGAGCCGGAGCACGAGAGGCAACGGGCCGCGACCGCCCCGCAGTTGGCCCCACCCACCGGTCGCGGCCCGGCACCGTCATGCTGCTGCCCCGCTACCGCTGCCCCTCCGACACCAGCGACCTCGAATGGGCCCTGCTCAAGACACTCCTTCCGACTCCCGCCTGCCAGACCCCCAAGGGCGGCGCCCCGGAGAAATGGCCCCGGCGCTGCGTCGTCGACGCCATCCGCTACATCACCGACAATGGGACGAAGTGGAGGGCGCTGCCCGCCGACTTCGGCATCCCCTGGCGCACCGTGTTCGGATACTTCGCCCGCTGGGCAGAGGCCGGCGCACCCAAGCACATCCTCGACCAGCTCCGCCGACAGCTGCGGCTGCGCCGCCAACGGTGCCCCTGGCCGGTCCGGGTAATTGTGGACTCCCATTCCGTCAGAGGCGCGGAAACCGTGTCGAACGCGACACGCGGATACGACGCGAACAAGCACATCAACGGCAGGAAGCGACATCTCCTGGTTGACCAGGACGGTCTGCTGGTCGACCTGCTGGTCACTCCCGCCGACGTCCAGGACCGCGACGCGGCCCGCATCCTGCTCACCCGCCTGCACGCCGAACACCCTGAAATCGTCCTGGTCTGGGCGGACAACGGCTATGGAGGCGAGGAGTTCAGCACCTAGGCCCAGAACAACCTGGGCATCACCATCAAGGTCGTCTCCCGCCCCAAGGACGCGAAGGGCTTCGTTCTGCTACCGAAGAGGTGGGTGGTGGAACGGAGCAACTCATGGACGATGCGGGCCCGGCGCAACGCGAGGGACTACGAACGCCTGATGTCCCACGCAGAAGCCCACATCCAGTGGGCCTTCATCACCCTCATGTCCCGCAGCCTGGCCCGCCTTCGCCGGCAGACCGAGGCGTCGACGGTCACCCTCACAGCCGCCTGAAAGAACAGCACGCTGCCGCTGCCGTTCGGAACAGCGACCATCGACGCCCGACCGAACGGCAAGTGAGATCACCACAGCACTTCATGACGCCGCGACCTGCGGAAAGGAGATGTGACACAACTTCTCAAGGCGTGGCTACGGGGCATGCGGTCATCGCGAAGCCCCGTTTAAACGGAGCTGAAGCCCGCAGGCGGCCCGTAGCTGCGCGCCGGGCCCGA
>NZ_JBICXU010000021.1:0-131708 GCF_043200435.1 Streptomyces sp. NPDC048416 | reverse complement strand
CATGCGGGGGCTCCGCCCCCTGCACCCCCGTTCGCGCCTGAACGGCGCTCGTCCTCAATCGCCGGACGGGCTGAGGATGCCCATGCTGCCCGGCACGGCCCCTGCACCAGTGCTGACAGGGGCGCGGGACTGTGTCATTGCGCGGCTCCGCCGCGGTGGCACGAGAGGCGATTCCGGGTGCCCTACAGGGGCGCGGGGAACTGCGCGAGAAGCGACCACGACCCGCACCCGAAAACCGGCCCCCTGAGGGACGCGGGGAACTGCGCAAGAAGCCGGCACACCCCGCACCCCACAACCGACCCTCCGAGGGGGAGGGGCCCCCTGCAAGGGGCTAGTCGAGATCGACAGCCCCATCCTCCTTACCGGCGGAGCCACCCCGCAGTCCCGGAAGCGAAAGCTGAGCCCCCCGCTTGGGGTCGGGCCGCTCCCCCGAGCCGCCCAGGTTCTGCCGGACGGAGTCGAGAATCGTCAGCCCCTGCCCGACAAGACCCGCCGCAATCTCGCCCAACCCGTCCGCGCCGTTCAGCACATTGACGTTCGCCCCCGCGAGACCACCCGCCGCCTCCTTGACGATCTGCGGCAGCTGGTCGATGAGCATCCGGTCGAGCGCGACCCGGTCGTACGACGCCGCGGCCTCCGCCTGGATCTTCATCCGCTCGGCCTCGGCGATCGCGAGCACCTTGATGCGCTCGGCCTCGGCCTGCGCCGGCTTCACGATCTCGGCGACCAGCTGCTGCTGGCGGAGCTCGGCCGCACGCTGGGCGAGCTCGGTCTGCGCGGCGAGCACTTCCTGCTGGGCGTGCGCCTGCGCGAGCGGCCCGGCCTGCGCGGCCTGCGCCTGGGCGCGGTCGATCTCGGCGGAGTACTCGGCCTTGACGACCGCGGTCTGCCGCGCGTACTCGGCCTGGTTGCGCGCCGCGACCTGCTCGGCCTCGACCGACGCCTGGGTGGCCTGCGCCTGCGCGACCTGCGCGGCCCGATGGATGGCGGCCTTGTGCGGCGCGGACATCGCGTCGATGTAGCCGACGTCGCCGTCGTCGATGGACTGGATCTGGAGCGAGTCGACGATCAGGCCGATCTTGGCCATCTCCGTCTTCGACGTCTCAAGGACCTCCGCGGCGAGCTTCTGCCGCTCGGTGACGATCTCCTCGACGGTCATCGAGCCGATGATGGACCGCAGGTGACCCGCGAAGATCCGGCCGGTCAGGATCGACATCTGGTCCTGGTCGGACAGGAAGCGCTGGCCGGCGTTGACGATCGACTCGTGGTCGTTGCCGACCTTGAACGCGATGACGGCGCGCACGTGCAGCGCGATGCCCTGCTTGGTCACACAGGTCTCGGTGACCTCGGCCTCGCACATCGACAGCGTGAGGAAGCGGGTCTTACGGAAGACCGGCAGGACGAACTTGCCGTGGCCGGTCACAACACGGAACGGGGCACCCCCGAGACCGCGCCTGCCACCCGAGATCAGCATCGCCTCGTCGGGGGCGGGCACCCGGTAACCGAACATCCTTTGTCTCCTTAGAAACGACGTCTAGCCGGCGTCGGCGGAAGGGCCGCCCAACGCGTCCAACGGATCGGCCCACTCGATGACGTCCACCTGGCGGGTGCCACGGGAACCGATCACGAGCACGGTCGCCCCCTTCGGCAGGGGTTCCTCCGACCAGGCGAGGAAGGCTTCCGTGCCACCCCGCACACTCACCACGACCTCGCCGGGCCCGGCGGTTCCACGGGTGGCGACGAGCAGCACTCCGGGGCAGCCGACAACGGCATCGTCCTGAACCACGGCCTGGCGCCCCCCATCGTTCTGGTCCTGGATTCCAGACCTTAGACCCGCCGGGATCAACCGCCTATCCTCGGGCCCCCCTGTGTTGGGCCTACCGGCCCCAGGCCACCCCGAACAACAGGCAGACGCACCCGACCAGGACCAAGTAGCCCAGGGCCAGGACCTTCGGGACCAGCAGCGCCACGCCCGCACCTGTCGCCCCCAGGGCGATCCGCGCCGCCCGCAGACTCCGCCGGTGCGGGAGCCCCCAGCACACCGCCACCAGGACGGCCGGCGCCCCGTAGAACAGCGCCATCATGCCCGTCGAGTACCCGACCCAGGACAGCACCGTGAGGTCGAACCAGGCGGACAGCATCAGCGTCACGGTGCAGGCGGAAGGCGCCACCCACCACTGCTCGTCGGCCCCGTCGAACGGCACCCGGCGCACAGTCGCGTACCGCTGGTACCCATAAGGACTCGGCTGCGTCGTCATGCCCCCCATCCCATCGCCCGCCCAACCCCACGGGCAGCGTCCCCGTACTCATCCGACAGCCGTCAGGTACTCATCCGATACTCATCTACTCATCTACTCATCAGCAAGCGCGGCCCCACACGGCCCTGCCGACGCAACCGGCCCCACCGGGCCCACCGGGACCACGGGGACCACCGGGCCCACCGGGCCCACCGGGCGATGCGGGTAAGCCAACCCACGCCCACCCACACCTGCGCACCCGGCGCACACCGCGGACACCCCACCAGGGCCGCCGATGCGGCAGACTGGAAGTTTGCCCGCCCCTCCGGGGCGGCCGACCGTCGGAAGGACATCCCCCAGGTGACCGGACCACTCATCGTCCAGAGCGACAAGACCCTGCTTCTTGAGGTCGACCACGACGCGGCCGACGCCTGCCGGCGTGCGATCGCGCCCTTCGCCGAGCTGGAGCGGGCGCCCGAGCACATCCACACCTACCGTGTGACACCGCTGGGCCTGTGGAACGCGCGGGCCGCCGGGCACGACGCCGAGCAGGTCGTCGACGCGCTGGTCGAGTACTCCCGCTATCCGGTCCCGCACGCCCTGCTCGTCGACATCGCCGAGACGATGGCCCGCTACGGCCGCCTCACCCTCTCCAAGCACCCCACCCACGGCCTGGTCCTGACCTCGACCGACCGGCCCGTGCTCGAAGAGATCCTGCGGTCGAAGAAGATCGCTCCGCTGGTCGGGGCCCGCCTCGACCCGGACACGGTCGCCGTGCACCCCTCCGAGCGCGGCCAGATCAAGCAGACCCTCCTGAAGCTGGGCTGGCCGGCCGAGGACCTCGCCGGGTACGTGGACGGCGAGGCGCACCCCATCGAGCTCGCCGAGGACGGCTGGGCGCTGCGCCCGTACCAGAAGCAGGCCGTCGAGGGCTTCTGGCACGGCGGCAGCGGTGTGGTCGTGCTGCCCTGCGGCGCGGGAAAGACGCTGGTCGGCGCGGGTGCGATGGCCGAGGCGAAGGCCACCACGCTGATCCTCGTCACCAACACCGTCTCGGCCCGCCAGTGGAAGCACGAGCTGGTGAAGCGCACGAGCCTGACCGAGGACGAGATCGGCGAGTACAGCGGGACGCGGAAGGAGATCCGCCCGGTCACGATCGCCACGTACCAGGTGCTCACCACTCGCCGTAAGGGCGTCTACGCGCACCTGGAGCTGTTCGACTCCCGCGACTGGGGCCTGATCGTCTACGACGAGGTGCACCTGCTGCCCGCGCCGGTCTTCAAGTTCACCGCCGACCTCCAGGCCCGGCGTCGCCTCGGCCTGACCGCGACGCTGGTGCGCGAGGACGGCCGCGAGTCGGACGTGTTCTCGCTCATCGGGCCGAAGCGGTTCGACGCGCCGTGGAAGGAGATTGAGGCGCAGGGCTACATCGCGCCCGCCGACTGCGTGGAGGTCCGGGTCAATCTGACGGACTCCGAGCGCCTTGCGTACGCGACCGCCGAGACGGAGGAGAAGTACCGCTTCTGCGCGACGACCGCGACCAAGCGGAAGGTCACCGAGGCGCTGGTACGGAAGTTCGCGGGCCAGCAGATCCTCGTCATCGGCCAGTACATCGACCAACTCGACGAGCTGGGCGAGCACTTGAACGCGCCGGTCATCAAGGGCGAGACGTCCAACGCCCAGCGCGAGAAGCTGTTCGGCGCGTTCCGCGAGGGCGAGATCAGCGTCCTTGTGGTGTCCAAGGTCGCGAACTTCTCGATCGACCTGCCGGAGGCGACGGTCGCCATCCAGGTGTCGGGCACGTTCGGCTCACGCCAGGAGGAGGCCCAGCGCCTGGGCCGCGTCCTGCGCCCGAAGGCCGACGGCCACCAGGCGCACTTCTACTCGGTGGTCGCCCGCGACACCATCGACCAGGACTTCGCCGCCCACCGCCAGCGCTTCCTGGCCGAACAGGGCTACGCCTACCGGATCATGGACGCGGACGAACTCCTCGCAGGCGACTGAAGCGGCGCCCGCGACGACCTTGGGCAGGATCAGGGCGTCAGGGATCGGGGCGTCACGGATCAGGGCGTCAGGGATCGGGGCGTCACGGATCAGGGCGTCAGGGATCGGGGCGTCAGGGATCGGGGCATCACGGGATCGGGCCGCTCGGCGTCAGGGGATCAGGACCGACGCCGAACCCCGGCCTCTTCCGCGTACTCGCCCATGACGACGACGCTGAACGCGGCACCGGCAAGGACCTTGGCGGCGCGGACGGCGTCGCCGATCTTGTGCGTACGGTGCGGGGCGGCGCCCGACGCGGTGGCGCCGCGAGGGGTGCCGGGGTGGACGGAGGGGGCTGGGGTGAAGGTCGCTGCACTCATGTATCCATCATGAATTCCGGACATCCCAGGCACATCGCCCCGGGGGCTGAGCCTTCCCGCCCCCCGCGTAGTCCTCTGGTGCGACCCCGTCCCCTACGGGTATGAGCCGCCGTCTCCACCCTCCCTGTCACATCCGCCCCCGTCCCCGTGTCGGAGCAGGGTCACCACGCGACGGAGGAATGACAGCAATGCCAGAGCTGGACGATGCCGAACACTTCGCGCGGCGCTTCGAGGAGCACCGTGGACACCTGCGCGCGGTGGCGTACCGGATGCTCGGTTCGCTCAGCGAGGCGGAGGACGCGCTCCAGGAGGGCTGGCTGCGGGCGAGCCGCGCCGACAGTGGCGCGGTCGACAACATGGGCGGCTGGCTGACCACGATCGTCGCGCGGATCTGCCTCAACATGCTGCGGGCGCGCGGCACCCGGCGCGAGGCGCCGCTCGACGTCGCGGAGTACGAGTACGAGTACGGGTACGGGTACGTCCATGTGCCGGATCCGCTGCTCGGCCCGGTGGACGGCCCCGACCCCGAGCAGGAGGTGCTGCTCGCCGACTCCGTGGGCCTGGCGCTGATGGTGGTCCTGGAGACCCTGACGCCCGCCGAACGTCTGGCTTTCGTCCTGCACGACATGTTCGCGGTGCCGTTCGACGAGGTCGCCACGGTCGTGGACAGGACACCGGCCGCGACCCGCCAGCTCGCCAGCCGGGCCCGCCGACGGGTGCGGGGCCAGGCGCCGTCGCGCGCCGCGGACCGCGCGCGGCAGCGTGAGGTGGTGGACGCGTTCATCTCCGCGGCGCGCGGTGGCGACTTCGAGGCGCTGCTCGCCCTCCTGGACCCGGACGTGGTCCTGCGCGCCGACGCGGGCGCCCTGCCGACGACGAAGCTCGTACGGGGCGCACGCGCGGTCGCCGGACAAGCCGCCGCCTTCCGCGGCCTCGCCGCCCACAACGAGCCGGTCCTGGTCAACGGCGCGCCCGGCATCGTGGCGACGTCGGGGGGCCGGGCGCTCTCGGTGCTCGCCTTCACGGTGGGTCCGGCCGGGAAAATCACCGAACTGAACATCCTGGCGGACCCAAACCGCCTGCAAACCCTGAACCTCCCCTTCCTGACCCCCTGACCCCCTGACTCCCCACCCGGACACAGCCCGCAGTGGGGGGACCCTCGGGCCCGGGGCCGCACCCCAAAGGGCCCGGGGCCGCACCCCAAGGGAGTCAGGGCCGCACCCCAAGGGAGTCAGGGCCGCACCCCAAAGGGCCCGGGGCCGCACCCCAAGGGAGTCAGGGCCGCACCCCAAAGGGGTCGGGGGCGCGGCCCCGGGCGGTCGGGGCTGCGCAGGGTGAAAACCATTCGCTCCGCCCTGGCCCCCTGGCTAGAATCCCCCGTCCCGCCTGCCTCCCCCCGTGGAGCGCCGCGCCGCCCCCCGTCCGGAAACCGGGAGGCAGCCCGAACGACCCCGTGCCCAACCCCGCCGGAGGCAACCCCGTGCCCACGCACGCCCACGACGCGCAAGAGGTCCCAGCAGCCCAGGCCCCCCAGGACACAGAGGCCCGAGCCCCCCAAGGCCCCCAGGACCCCGCCCCCCTCCTCCGCGAACGCACCCACCTCGCCCACTCCCGCGCAGCCCTCCGCGCGATGCGCGAGGACGTCGAAGCCCTCGACATCAAGGACGTCACCGCGAACTGGGTGAACGCCGCCGTCCTGCAACGCCAGATCGACGACCGCATCAAGGCCCTGGCCGACCTCTCCCACACCCCCCTCTTCTTCGGCCGCCTGGACTACCTGCACGCCCCCGGTGTCGAGCTCGCCGAAGGAGCCGAGGGCGAGAGGTTCTACATCGGCCGGCGCCACGTCCACGACGCCGACGGCAACCCGATGGTCATCGACTGGCGTGCCCCCGTCTCGCAGCCGTTCTACCGCGCCTCCAAGAAGGACCCGCTGGACGTCGCGCTGCGGCGCCGCTTCGGTTACACCGGCGGTGAGTTGACGGCGTACGAGGACGAACACCTGACGGACCCCACGGAGACCACCCGGACCAGCAAGCTCCTCCAGGCGGAGATCGAGCGCCCCCGCGTGGGCCCGATGCGCGACATCGTCGCCACCATCCAGCCCGAGCAGGACGAGATCGTACGGTCGGGCCTGAGCGGCAGCGTGTGCGTGCAGGGAGGCCCCGGCACCGGTAAGACGGCCGTCGGCCTGCACCGGGTCGCATACCTCCTCTACGCCCACCGCGACCGCCTCGCCCGCACCGGCACCCTGGTCATCGGGCCGAACAGGTCGTTCCTGCACTACATCGAGCAAGTCCTGCCCGCCCTGGGCGAGTTGGAGGTGAAGCAGGCCACGGTGGACGACCTCGTGGCGAAGGATGTCGAGGTGCGCGGCGCCGACCCCGCGGAGTCGGCCGTGGTCAAGGGCGACGCCCGCATGGCCGAGGTGCTGCGCCGCGCGCTGTGGTCGCACGTGACACCCCCGGCCGAACCCCTCGTGGTGGTGCGCGGTTCGCGTCGCTGGCGGGTACCGGCGTACGAACTCACCACGATCGTCGAGGAGTTGACCGCACGCGACATCCGCTACGGCGCCGCCCGCGAGGCCCTGCCGCAGCGCATCGCGCACACCGTCCTCGTACGGATGGAGCAGGCGGGCGAGGCCCCCGACGACCGCGTGCAGGACGCGGTGGCCCGCAACACCGCCGTGAAGGCCGCCGTCAAGGCGATCTGGCCCCCGGTGGACCCGGCGAAGCTGGTGCTGCGCCTCCTGAACGAGCCCGAGTTCCTTGCCGCGCACGCCGAAGGCGTCCTCACCGCCGACGAGCAGCGGGCGGTCCTCTCCCCCAGGCCCGCCCGCAGCGTGAAGTCGGCGAAGTGGTCGGCGGCGGACGCCGTCCTCATCGACGAGGCGAACGACCTGGTCTCCCGCACCCACTCGCTCGGCCATGTCGTGCTCGACGAGGCGCAGGACCTCTCCCCCATGCAGTACCGCGCGGTCGGCCGGCGCTGCACGACCGGTTCGGCGACCGTGCTGGGCGACCTCGCGCAGGGCACCACGCCCTGGGCGACGGCCAGTTGGGCCGAGGCGCTGCGCCATCTCGGCAAGGAGGAGGCGGTCGTCGAGGAGCTGACGGCCGGTTTCCGCGTGCCGCGCGAGGTCATCGCGTACGCGTCGAGGCTGCTGCCGTCGATCTCGCCCGGCTTGACGGCGGTGGAGTCGGTGCGTGAGGCACCGGGCTCGCTGGACGTGCGCGGCTCGGACGACCTGGACGCGGACGTGGTGGCCGCGTGCGTGGCGTCCCTTGAGCACGAGGGCTCGATCGGCCTGATCGCCGCCGACGCCCGTATTCCCGTACTGGGCAAGGCACTTGAGGCCGCCGGGCTCCCGTACCTGGCGCCGGGCGAGGAGACGACCTCGCAGTCCCGCTTGACTCTGGTCCCGGCCTCGCTCGCCAAGGGCCTGGAGTACGACTACGTGGTGCTCGACGAGCCCGCCGCCGTGGTCGAGGGCGAGCCGGACGAACGCACCGGCCTGCGCCGCCTGTATGTGGCCCTGACCCGAGCGGTATCGGGCCTGACCGTCCTCCACGCGACCCCGCTGCCACCGCAGCTCTCCTAGGCGCGCCTCCGCGTCCCGTCCGGACCCTCGCGGTGACGTACCGCGAGGCGGCGCCGAGCGGCCGGGAAGAACCAGGAAGGACCAGGAAGAACCGCGGAGGACCGCGGAGGACCGCGGAGAACCGGGAAGAGAGGTGATCCCGAGCGATGACTCCGCGCCCCCGCGACAGTCTCCCCTTCGAGCGACCTCGACAGCCGGACTTCGAAAAGGTGGGCCCATGAGCGCGTTGCGCAAGATCCTGGACGCGTATGTCGACGACGGAACGGTGCCGGGCGCGGTGGCCCTGGTGGCCCGGGGTGATGCCGTGGAGGTAACGGTCGCGGGCTCCCGGGAGCTCGGCGGCGCCTCCCCGATGACCAGGGACTCCCTCTTCCGCATCGCCTCGGTCAGCAAACCCATGACCGCCGCGGCGGTCATGATGCTGGTCGACGACGGGCGGCTCGCGCCGAGCGACCCGATCGCGACGTGGCTGCCGGAGCTGGCCGCGCCCGTGGTCGTCCGTACGCCGTCCTCCCCGGTCGACGACGTCGTCCCCGCCCGATGGCCGATCACGGTGGCCGATCTGCTCGATTTCCGCGCCGGGTACGGGTTCCCGTCCGACTTCTCGCTGCCCGCCGTCCAGCCGCTCTTCGCCGAGCTCCACCAGGCGCCACCGCAGCCCCAGGCGGTACCGGCGACGGACGAATGGCTCGCCCGGCTCAGCCGCGTTCCGTTGCTGCACCACCCCGGTGAGGCCTGGCTGTACAACACCTGCTCCGACCTCCAGGGCATCCTGATCTCCCGGGTGTCCGGGCGTACGCTGCCCGAGTTCCTGACCGAGCACCTGTTTGAACCACTCGGCATGACCGACACCGGATTCTCCGTACCGGCCCGCGATCTGGACCGTTTCACCAGCTGTTACGGGACCCGCGCGGAGGGCGGTCTGGAACTCCTCGACGGCCCCGAAGGGCAGTGGAGCAGCCCGCCCGCCTTCCCGTCCGGCGCGGGCGGCCTCGTCTCCACCGTCGACGACGTGCATGCCTTCGCCCGGTTCCTGCTCGGCGAAGGCACCTTCGAAGGACGACGGCTCCTTTCGCCGGAGGCGGTGCGGCAGATGACCACCGACCACCTCACCCCCGCCCAGCGCGCCGCCGCCACGCTGTTCCTGGGAGGCCAGGGCTGGGGGTACGGCGGCGCGGTCGACATCGAGCGCGTCGAACCGTGGCACGTGCCCGGGCGATACGGCTGGGTGGGCGGCACCGGGACCGCCGCCCACATCGTCCCGTCCACCGGCGCGGTCACCATCCTGCTGAGCCAGGTGAACATGACAGACCCGACCCCGCCGGCCCTGATGAACACCTTCTGGGAGTACGCCGCCGACGCGACCCCGCACGGAAACTGACCCACCAGAACCCGCCAGGACCCACCCGGCCACCCACCCCGGAACCCACCCGGCAATCCGACCGGCCACCCACCCGGCCACCCGACCGGCGGCTCACCCACCAACTCGCCTAATACGGCAGCGACTTGATCAGCGAGTCGAGCAGCCCGGGGAAGCGGGCGTCCAGGTCGTCGCGCCGCAGCCGCACATAGCGGTTGCGGCCGACGACGCGCGTGGAGGTGACTCCGGCCTCACGCATGGTCCGCATGTGGTGCGAGACGGTCGACTTGTGCAGATGGCCGAGTCCGAGCAGGTCGGGGGCGCAGCTGTGCTGCTCGCCGTCCGCGTACACCTTGAGCAGCCACAGCCGCACCGGGTCGCCCAGCGCGTGCAGCACCTTCACCAGTTCGATGTCGGCGACGTCGGGCTGCGTGAGCCACTTGCTGTCGCCGCCGGGGCCGTGAGCCTTCGCCTCCACCATGCCCGCACTCTCTCTTCCACCAGAACTGTTTGACAACCATCAAACAGCCTCTAGTATTCGAGGCACTTGGTTTGATGCACGTCCAACCATTCTCGCACTCTGCGCGCACCGCTCCCGCACGCCGTCATGCGCCGCTCCACGCACACCGTCGTGCACGGAAGCGCACACGCCGACGTGCACCGAGCCGCGCGCACGCCGACGTGCACCGAGCCGCGCGCGCCGTCATGCGCGTAACCGTGCACCGCACGGCACCACACGCACCGCACGCGCCACGCCGCACCGCACCGCACCGCACCGCACCGCACGCGCCACACCGCACCGCACCGCACCGCGCAACCCGTGGAAGGGACCACCCATGCGCCTACGCCTGATCCTGCTCGCTCTCGGCACCTTCGCCGTCGGCACCGACGGGATGGTGATCGCCGGAATTCTGGGGCTCGTCGCCCATGACCTGGACGTCTCCGTCGCCGCCGCCGGCCAGATGATCACCGTCTTCGCGCTCTCGTACGCGGCGCTCGCACCGGTCCTCGCGACGCTGACCGCGAAGTGGCCGAGGCGTCGCACCCTGCTGCTGGCCCTCACCGTCTTCACCCTGGCCAACGCCCTGTCCGCGCTCGCTCCGGACTTCGGCACCCTCCTGCTCACCCGGGTCCTGGCCGCCGTCGGCGCCGCGCTCTACACCCCGACCGCCAGCGCCGCCGCCACCGCGCTCGTACCGCCGGAGCGCCGGGGCCGGGCCATCGCCACGGTCATGGGCGGCATGACCGTGGCCACCGCAGTGGGCGTGCCGCTCGGCACCTGGATCGGCCGCAGCGACTGGCGGCTCACGATGTGGCTGGTCACCGCGCTGGGCGCGGCGGCCTTCGCGGGCCTTGCTCTGATGCTGCGCGACCTTCCGGCCCCGGCCCCCGCCCACACGCTCTCCCTGCGCACCCGGCTCGCCCCGCTCACCGACCGCCGGGTCCTGGGCGCGACCGCCACGACGTTCCTGGTCTTCCTGGCCTTCCAGACCGTGTACATCTACTACACGGTCGCCTCGGCCCCCGCGACCGGCGGCGACCAGTCACGCCTGACGTTGCTCCTGCTCGTCTCCGGTGTCTTCTCGGTGGTGGGCAGCAACGTGGGCGGTCGCGTCGTCGACATCTGGGGCCCGCGGGCCGTGATGCTGTCGGCGGGCACGGTGTCGGCGGCCGTCACGCTCGCCCTGCCCTGGCTCATGCAGTCCATGACGACGGCGCTCATCGCCTCCGCGCTCAACCCGCTCGCGGGCTGGGCCGTGGCAGTCGCCCTCCCCGCCCGCCTGGTCTCCCTCGACCCGCCGAACGCCCCCCTGCTCCTGTCCCTCAACTCCACCGCGCTGTACTTCGGCATAGCGGCGGCAGGCGCCACCGGCAGCGCCGCCATCGCGGTCCTGGGCAACCGCTGGTTCCCCTTCGCCTCAACTGCCTTGACCCTGCTGTCCCTTGCGATGGCGCATCTGACGACCCGGGAGTCCCGGGTACGCGCCCGTCCGGCGACCCACCCGTCCGGGCCCCGGGTGGACCTGAGGGAGCCACCGATCTCCACCCTGCGCTCCACCCCTGGGTCCAGGTGCGAAACGCCTGGTGGCAGCAGTCTTGAGGCATGACAACGACCGACTGGATCACAGACATCGCGCTCGTCCTCGTCGTCTTCCGGCAGCTGCGGGAAGGCCGGCTGGACCTCAAGACCTTCCTCATCCCCCTGGGGATCGTGGCCTTCGTCGCCAAGAGCTACCTCCACTCCATCCCCACCGCGGGCAACGACCTCGTCCTCATCGGCGCGCTGGTGGCCGCGGGCGCAGCGCTCGGCATCGCGGGCGGCATCTACACCCGGATCCGCGTCTCCGGAGAGCACCTGCTGATCAAGGCGGGCGTCGTCTCCGCCGTCCTGTGGGTGCTCGGCATGGGCGCCCGGATGGGCTTCCAGGTGTGGGTCGACCACGGCGGCGCCGACACCGTCGGCCGGTTCAGCATCGCCCACCACATCACCACCAGCGAGGCATGGGTGGCGGCCTTCGTCCTGATGGCGCTCACCGAGGTCGTCACGCGCGTCGCCACGATCTTCATCCGGAGCCGCATGGTGGCCGCCCGTCGCCGCCAGGTCGAGGCCGAGGCCCCCGGCACGTACGCCCCCGTCCGCACCCTCGACCGTACGGTCTGACGGTGCGCCCCCTCCACCACCACCGCCGGGCCAGGGCCGATGCGCCTCACGCCCGGCCCGCCGGTGTCCGGGCCACCGCAGCCCCGAGCCCCGGAGCGCGCCGCCACGACCAGAAGCCCGGCCCCCGCCTCCAGCCCTGGACCGTCGGCTATGGTCGCGCCGTGCCCGAAGCCCAGCCCGGATCCCCGTCCGCATCCCAGAGCATCCCGCCCGAAGGGCCGGCCCCGCACCAAGGGTCCGGCTCGCGGATCGTGGCCGGCCAGTACCGGCGGATGCAGTGGATCCCGACCCCGCTGCTCGTCGCGGCCTCCGCCTTCTGGACGATTGAGCCGCTGGGCCTGGGCGGCCGGGGCCTGGCCTGCGCGATCCTGATCGTGGTCAACTCCCTGACGCTGGCGGTCCGTCACGTACCCGAGAGCAAGATCTCCCCGCGCCTCACCCTCATCTGGCTGACCTTCGGCGTCCTCGCCGCGGCCGCCCTGATCTCCGTGAGCACCGGCGGCGTGAGCTACCTGTTCGCGTACTTCATCGTCGGGCACATCGGGTTCCGCCTTCAGCCCCGCGCGGCCCTCACCCTCGCGGCGCTGTGCGCGGTGCTGTGCACGGTGGTGCTGTACTTCCGTTTCGGCCCCCAGGACCTGCTGCCCTGGACGCTCGGCTTCACCACCGGCATCCCGGTCCTGATCGGCATGCTCAACCGCAGCCGCCACCGCGCGGTCATGGCGGCGCTCGACGCGGCGGAGTCCGCCGAGCGCGCCGCCCTCGCCGAGGCCCAGGCCGCCATTCTCACCGAGCGCGGCCGCATAGCCCGCGACGTCCACGACGTCCTGGCCCACTCCCTCGCGGGCATCAACATGCAACTGGAGCTGGCGGACGCGCTGTTGGACACCGGCGACCTGGAAAAGGTCCGCGAGGCGAACCAGAAGGCGCACAGCATGGTCAAGGAGAGCCTGAAGCAGGCCCAGTGGACGGTGCACGCGCTGCGCGAGGACGCCCTGCCGCTGGTGGAGAGCCTGACCGCGATGCTCGACTCGTCGGGCCACCGCGACGCGCTGACCGTCACCGGTACCGTGCGCGACGTCCCGTCCCGGGTCACCCAGAACCTCCTGCGCATCGCCCAGGAGGCCCTGACCAACGCGGCCCGGCACGCACCCGGCGGCGAGGTGGCGGTGGAGCTGACGTACACCGATACGTCCATGACACTGGCCGTACGCAACGGCCCCGCGACCCGTAGGGTGAACGCCGGCGTCGGCAGCGGGATGGGCCTGATCGGCATGCGGGAACGGGTCGCCCTCCTGAAGGGGACGATCACGGCGGGCCCGGTCGTGACCGGCCCGTACGAAGGCGGCTGGCAGGTGGAAGCAGTGATCCCGGGATGAGCGACGAGGTACCTGACGCAGTGAGCGAACCGACGCAGGGCGCACGGCGGTTGAGAGTGATCGTGGCCGACGACCAGGCCGCCGTACGCGAGCCGCTGGCCGCGGTGCTCGGCCTGTCCGAGGACATCGAGGTCGTCGCGGCCGCCGCCGACGGCACCGAGGTGCTGGCCGCGGTCGCGGCGGGCCCGGTGGACGTGGTCCTGATGGACCTGCGCATGCCGGTGATGGACGGCACGGAGGCGACGCGCCGGCTGACCGAGGAGCACCCGGAGGTGGCCGTGGTCGTCCTGACCACCTTCGCCGACGACGACTCGATCCTGTCCGCGTTGAGCGCGGGCGCGCGCGGCTACCTGACGAAGAACGCGGGCCGCCAGGACATCGCCCGCGCGATCCGCGCCGCCGCGGCGGGCCAGTCGGTCCTGGACCGCGAAGTCCAGGCCCGCCTGCTGGCCACGGTACGCACCGGCCCCGCCGCCGCCCCGGCCACGTCACAGCCGCCACAGCAGGCGCTGCCGGGCGACATCACCCCGCGCGAACGCGAAGTACTCGCCCTGATCGGCCAGGGCCTGCCGAACCGAGCCATCGCGCAGCAGCTGTTCATCAGCGAGGCGACGGTGAAGACACACATCAACAACCTGTTCGCGAAGGCCGACATCCGCGACCGCGCGGACGCGGTACGCCGCGCGATCGCAGCGGGCCTGGCCTGACGCCCCGGTCAGCCCCGCCCGGCCCCGGCGTACGCGACGAACTCGCCCCACGCGACGGGCGAGAGCGCGAGCTGGGGCCCGGCCTTGTCCTTGGAGTCCCGGATGTGGATGAGGGTGGGGCAGGCGGCCACCTCGACGCAGCTGTCGCCTTGGGCGCTGCTGTAGGTGGACTTGCCCCAGCATGGGGCGACCTCGACGCAGTCGCCGCTGGAGCCGCTGCTGTAGGTCGACTTCTGCCAGGCTAGGGCGACTTCGATGCAGTCGTCGCCAGAGCTTCCGCTGTAGCTGCTCTTAAACCAGTCGAGTGCGATGCTGCTCATAGCGCTCCTCGCAGTTGCTTCAACAGCCTCACGGAGTCCTCGTAGCTGAGGGCCTGTGAGCGAAGTTTCGCATACCGCATATGAAGCGTGCTGATCACTTTGGGATCGGTGACGAACTGGCCGCTTTCCTGTCCCTCGCAGTAACCGAACCACCGGTTACCGGCCGTCTCCACAAGCCGGATCGGACCGTCCATCGCAGAGTGGACGCCGCGCTTCAGCGGCAAGACTTGGATCTGCACATTGCGAGGCCGGGCGCACGCGAGCACATGGTCGATGAGTTCACGCGTCACCTCCGGGCCACCCGTACACCGCAAGAAGACATGCTCCTCGACGATGAAGCTGTACGACGTGTTCGGCCGCGCGGTCAGAAGCTGTTGTCGCTCCAGTCGGGCGGCCACCTGCGACTCCAACTGCGCGTCCGTCAGGGGCGGGACGCGCTCCCCGAACAGTGTCCGAGCGTAGGCCTCCGTCTGAAGCAGGCCGGGGACGAGCCGGGACTCGTACGTGTACAGGCTGATGGCCTCCTGCTCAAGGCGGGCCCACTTGCGGAACCAGGACGCAAGGCCCGGTTGGCGATTCAGGAATTGAGCAGAGCGGCGCAAGGCCCCCGTGTTACCGAGCACCCCCTCCGCCCGCTCCACAAAATCGGCGTCAGCCATGCGGCGGCCCAACTCCACCGACACGACCGTGTGTTTGGAGTAGCCGACGAGCGAGGCGAAGTCCTCGCGGCTGAGCCCGGCGTGTTCGCGCAGAGCCTGGACGAACGCGCCGAACGTCCGCAGACTGTCGGAGGGATCGGGCTCCCCGTCGTGCCCCTGAGCCTCGTGCCCCTCGTGCCCGTCGTGCCCCTCGTGGTCCCATGCCATCGGCGGCCACCTCCCGGTGAACAGATCACCCCGCGTGCGTAACTCACCCAGAGTTACGGCATGAGCTGCGTACCGTCTACAGTGCGTGCGCGTACGCTCGCGCAGCGTACACAGCGAAGCCCTGGCCGAGGGGCCTGAACCCCCGCCACGGTGGACGCATGCACCTCGGAACAGAACCCAGAGCGGGTCAACTCCCGGCTACCGTACGTGTGTTCAGGAAGCGGTTCGCGTCGACGCGGCGGGCGGCGAGTCTGGCGCGGAGGCTGGCGCTGGGGCAGTTGGACGCGTGGGGCGTCGCGCACGGGAGCGAGGCATCGGACACGGCGGGGCTGCTGGTGGCGGAGCTGGCCGCGAACGCGGTGCTGCACGGGTATGTGTCGGGCCGGGGCTTCGAGTTGGGTCTTTTGCTGCACGAGGACGGTGTCCTGCGGATCGAGGTGAGCGACACGCGGGCGGACAGAAGGCTGCCGCTGGTGGCGGTGCCCGCGCCGGAGGACTGCGAGTCGGGGCGTGGCCTGCTGCTGGTGCAGTCGTTCGCCGACCGCTGGGGCACGGTGGAGGGTCTGCCACCGGTGAAGACGGTGTGGGCCCAACTGACCGTACCGCTCGGACCGGGAACGCCCTGAGGAACCACCCCCGTGGACCCACCCCTCCCTAGGCGATCACCTCCAGGGGATCCCGGGACGCTCATAAACGGTTTCGCTCCGGCGGATCGGCCTGGGAGAGTGCGGCCATGAGTGACGTCGTGATCCGTCGGGCCGAGTTCAACGACGCGCCTGCGCTGGCAGCCATGCGCTGGCGGTTCAAGGTGGAGGACGGCGGGGGTGAAGTCCCGCAGGACGAGGCGGGGTTCGTCGCCGAGTGCGAGCGGTGGCTGCGTTCCCGGATGGCCGGGCCATGGTGTGTCTGGCTGGCGGAGGTGGACGGCCGGCCTTGTGGGCACGTGTTCGTGTGTCTCGTGGAGAAGGTCCCGAGTCCCTTCCCTGGCTCCGACGCCCTCGGTTACGTGACGAACTTCTACGTCACCCCGGATCAGCGCGACCGGGGCCTGGGCAAGGCCCTGCTCGACGAGGTCACCCGCCATGCGCACACTCGCGGCCTGGACACGCTGATCGTGTGGCCGTCCGAACGCAGCGCGCCGCTGTACCGGCGCTGTGGCTACGCCGGACCGGACGAACTCCTCGAACAGCCCGTGGCACCCAGCTGAGCGAACCCCCGCGGTGACGGCGCGGCGATGCGAAGCCACCCAAAGCCAGCCTGCAACAACCACCCTGGACACCCTGGACACCCTGGACGCTCTGAGTGCCCTGGGCGCCGTCGCGACCGCACTCGGCGTGAAGACCGACGACCTGCCGAAGGACGCGCCGCAGTTCGCCCCGCAGCGCCCGACCGTGGGCGTCGTGCCGCAGCTGAGCGAGGCTGGGCTCGTGACACTGGCGATGACGCAGTCGCTGACGCAGGCGATGCTCGGCCATACCTTCGTGGCCGGCCGGCTCCGAGGCTCGTCGGCTCCGGGGCTCGCCGGCTGGTTCACGTCGGCGCCCCCCAGGACCCTGCGGATCATTCCCACGCACGACAGGGAGCCCCGACGCGTACGCGGGATGACGACCACCCTCACCAGTAGGCTTGGCTGATCCGCCCGGCGAGCTTCCGGAGACCCCATGTTGACCCGACTCGAAGTCCACGGGTTCAAGAACCTCCTGAATCTGTCCATCGACTTCGGACCCTTCACCTGCATCGCAGGGGAGAACGGCACCGGAAAATCGAATGTCTTCGACGCCGTCCAGTTTCTCTCGCTGCTCGCCGATCAGTCGATGATGGAGGCAGCCCAGGAGGTCCGGGGTGTGCACGGTGAGCGCCAGGGAGACCCGCGTGACCTCTTCTGGAAGGGCTTCGAGCCGGGCAGCCACCGTATGCGTTTCGCCGCCGAGATGATCGTGCCGCTCCGCACGGAGGACGATTTCGGCCGCGCGGCAGAAGCCACCACCACCTTCCTCCGGTACGAGCTGGAGATCGGCTACCAGGAGCCTTCGGGCCTGGACCGCTTCGGTCGGCTGACCCTGCTCCACGAGACGCTGCGCCACATCACCAAGGGAAAGGCGCCCCGGCACCTTCTCTTTCCCCACAGCGCGAAGCACTTTCGCGACACGGTCATCCAAGGTCATCGCGGCGGCGCCCCCTTCATCTCGACGACGACCGAGTCCGGTGAGTCGATCGTCAGGATCCACCAGGACGGTGGCAGCCGGGGCCAGCCGAAGCCGGCAGCAGCGTCACGGGCGCCCGCGACCGTCGTCTCCACCATCACCAGCAGCGACGACCCGACGATCCTTGCGGCCCGCCGTGAAATGCAGTCCTGGCGACGGCTCGCCCTGGAGCCGTCCGCGCTGCGCAGGTCCGACCGGTACGTCGACCCGCAGGTCATGGGAGCCGACGGCTCCCATCTGCCCGCGACTCTCTTCCGCGTGGCCCATGACACCCCGGGTGCGGATGCCGGCCAGGTGTACGCGAGGGTCGCGGGGCGGCTGTCGGATCTGACCGGGGTCCACATCCGCGATCTGGATGTCGATCAGGACGAGGTGCGACAGCTGCTCACGGTGAATGTGCGTGAGGTGGCCGGCATGACGTTGCCCGCCCGCAGCCTCTCCGAAGGCACCTTGCGCTTCCTGGCCCTGTGCGTTCTTCTCGAAGACCCCTCGGTGCGCGGCCTGATCTGCATGGAGGAGCCCGAGAACGGAATCCATCCGGCGAACCTCAACGCCATGGTCGCCCTCGTCCAGGATCTGGCCGTCGACCCGTCCGACCAACCCGGCACGGACAATCCGTTCCGGCAGGTGCTCATCAACACCCACTCCCCCGGGGTTGTGCAACTCGTCGCACCTGAAGACCTGTTGTTCGCGGACACCTCCCTCCACAGAGGCGAAAACGGCTCCCTGAACCGATCCCTGCGTCTGCGCCCGCTCGCCGACACGTGGCGAGCGGCACACGGCGACGGCGCCTTCGTGACGAAGGCCGACATCCTGCCGTACCTCACGACACCCGCCGGGGCACAACTCACCCTGGGCTGGGGGGCCGCGTGACCGCTCGGGTGCTGTTCATCGGCGAGGGCAGCAGCGACAACGGTCTCGTTCCGCACGTCGAGTCTTTGGCGGCTCGCAAGGGGCTCAGGGTCTCCGTCACCGTCCCCGACTTCGGTCTGCTCCGGCTGCCTACCGGCCATTCCGTACCGGAGAAACTACAGGCGGCCCGTCGGCTCGGTGGCGACTACGACTTGGTTGTGGTGCAACGGGACGCCGACCGGGGCCCGGCCCAGGACCGCAGGAACGAGGTGGAGGCGGCCGTGAGCGCCGAATGGCCCGGGCTCCGGCACGTCGCCGTGATTCCTGTTCGCATGCTGGAGGCGTGGCTGCTGCTCGACGAGACGTGTCTGCGTCAGGTCGCTGAGAACCCGCGCGGCCGTGTCAGCCTGGATCTCCCCAAGGGCGTGGCAGCGGAAAAGATCGCCGACCCCAAACAACTCCTCAAGGACTCGCTCGCGAGGGCCAGCGAGTACAAAGGGCGCCGCCTCGCCCAGTTCCAGAAGCGCTTCTCGCAGCACCGGCTACGCATGCTCGAACTCCTGGACCCGGAAGGCCCGGTGGCCTGCCTCCCGTCGTGGCAGTCCTTCGTCACGGATCTGGATGCGGCGTTCAAGTCCCTCGGGGGTGGGTGACTGTCGCCCTGGCCGCGCCTGAGTGCGGCGAAGGGACGCAGGGCCGGCGCCGGCCGACATCGGCATCCTCAGCCTGTCCGGCATTTGAGGACGAGCGCCGTTCAGGCGCGAACGGGGGCGGAGCCCCCGCCGGGGTGCAGGGGGCGGAGCCCCTCAGGGGGTCTGGGGCGCAGCCCCAGGGACCTGCACCTTCAAGTAGCCGCACGGGCGGGTGGGCGGGCGAACCCCCGGGGTCTGGGGCGCAGCCCCAGGGAGCCGCACCCTCAAGTAGCCGCACGGGCGGGTGGGTGGGAAAACCCCCGGGGCGGAGCCCCAGGCCGACCAGAGCCGCCCAACCCGGGGCAGAAGAGGCGCCCCGCACCCCGCTACGCGTCAAGCGCCGCCCGCCACTCGGCGACGGCCACCGAGGACACCGGGGCGGACCATCCGCCAGGACGGGACGCCCCGCCGATGTGCACCGCGTCGATGCCCGCACCCAGCAGCACCGGCAGGTGGGAGAGGGAGAGCCCGCCTCCGACGAGGATCTGCGGCTCGTACCCCGGCTCACCCCGACGTGCGGCTTCCGCGACAAGCACGGACAGTCCGTCCTCGACGCCGTGTGCGGACCCTGCGGTGAGGTACGTATCAAGGCCTGGAAGTCCGGAGAGTTCCTTGCGCAGGGCATCCCGGGAGGCGGCGCGGTCGATGGCCCGGTGGAAGGTCCAGCGGCACCCGGAAAGCGCGGAGGCGAGGGCGCGCACGGCCGCCATGTCGGGCGCGCCGGTCTCGTCGAGGAAGCCCAGCACGAACTCCTCCGCTCCCTCGGCGCGCAGCGCCTGCGCGTCCCGTACGAGCGCGTCGATGTCCCCCGCCGCGAACCCGTCCGCCGCCCGCAGCATCACGCGCAGGGGGATGTCGACGGCCGCGCGGATCGCCGCGAAGGTCTTCAGGGGCGGGGTCAGCCCGTCGGCCGCGATGTCGGTGACCAGTTCGAGGCGGTCCGCCCCGCCGGCCTGGGCCGCGACGGCGTCCTGCGCATCGAGCGCGATCACCTCAAGCAGTGCGCGGTTGCTCATCTGACCCCATTCCTCCGTAACCCGGGCTCGACTCGGCCCAAATAGGTCTAGTCCATTGACCAGCCTACGCCCCGAGCCCCCCGCGGGGAGGGCGGTGCACGCGACGGCCCCGAGCTTTCCGACCCCCCACCCGAACGGGGCAGACGCGAGACGAACGCGGCGAGCGCGAATCAGACGCGGGTCAGACGCAGGTCAGACATGGGTCAGGCATGGGGCAGGCATGGGCCAGACACGGCGGTCCCTTGCGCCGGATACACCCGGGGGGTATACAGGACACCCTGAAATTGATACCCCCCAGGGGTACACTGAATCCCATCCTCACCGCGCACCGCACCTCGCCCCCCACCCCGCCCAAGGAGCCGCAGCCATGACTACCACCGGCACGAACTCCCCCGGAACCGCAACAGGCACCGTCACCGGCCCCGTCGCCCCCACCGGCCCCACCGGCCCCACCGGCGTGGAGCTCGCCATCGGCGGCATGACCTGCGCCTCCTGCGCCGCCCGGATCGAGAAGAAGCTCAACCGGATGGGCGGGGTCGAGGCCACCGTCAACTACGCCACCGAGAAGGCGAAGGTCACCTTCCGCGAGGGGGTCTCCGTCGCCGACCTCATCGCCACCGTCGAGGCCACCGGCTACACGGCCAAGGAGCCCCCACCCGTACGGCACAGGACCGCTCGCACCGCCCCCGCCGAGAAGACCGACGGGACGGAGGGGATCGACGGGACGAAAAGGCCCAAGGCAACCGAGGGCCCCGCACCTGCCGAACCGGCCGACGAACTGCGCCCCCTGCACCCGCTGCGCCAACGACTGCTCACCGCCGTCGCCCTCGCCGCCCCGGTCGTCGCGATGTCGATGACCCCGGCCCTCCAGTTCGACTACTGGCAGTGGCTCTCGCTCGCCCTGACCACGCCGGTCGTGACGTATGCCGCCTGGCCCTTCCACCGCGCCGCCTGGACCAACGCCAAGCACGGCGCCGCGACCATGGACACGCTGATCTCGGTCGGCACATCGGCCGCGTTCCTGTGGTCGGTGTGGGCCCTCGTCTTCGGCACGGCCGGAATGATCGGCATGACCCACCCCTTCGAGCTGACCATCGGCCGCTCGGACGGCGCCGGCAACATCTACCTGGAGGCCGCCGCCGGAGTCACCGCCTTCATCCTCGCCGGGCGCTACTTCGAGGCCCGCTCCAAGCGCAAGGCGGGCGCGGCCCTGAAGGCACTGCTCGAACTCGGCGCGAAGGACGTCACCGTCCTGCGCGCGGACGGCACCGAACGGACCGTCCCCACCGACGAGTTGAAGGTCGGCGACCGTTTCCTGGTGCGGCCGGGCGAGAAGATCGCCACCGATGGAACGGTCGTCGAGGGCTCGTCCGCCGTGGACGCCTCCATGCTCACCGGCGAGTCCGTCCCGGTGGAGGTGACCTCCGGGGACGCCGTCACCGGCGCCACCCTCAACGCGGGCGGCCGGCTCGTGGTGGAGGCCTCCCGGGTCGGCGCGGACACCCAGCTCGCCCGCATGGCCAGGCTCGTCGAGGACGCCCAGAACGGCAAGGCCGCCGCCCAGCGCCTCGCCGACAAGATCTCCGCCGTCTTCGTGCCGGTCGTCATGGGGCTCGCCCTCGTCACCCTCGGCGCCTGGCTCGCCACCGGCTCGGGGCTGACCGCCGCGTTCACGGCCGCCGTCGCCGTACTGATCATCGCCTGCCCCTGCGCCCTGGGCCTGGCCACCCCGACCGCCCTCATGGTCGGCACCGGCCGTGGCGCGCAGCTCGGCATCCTCATCAAGGGCCCCGAGGTCCTGGAGACGACCCGCAAGGTCGACACGATCGTCCTGGACAAGACCGGCACGGTGACCACCGGCCGCATGACCCTGCTCGCGGCACACACCACGGACACCACCGACCGGCCCGAAGTCCTGCGTCTGGCAGGCGCGTTGGAGCACTCATCCGAGCACCCCATCGCCCGGGCGATCGCCGACGGCGCCGCCGCCGAGGTCGGCACGCTGCCCACCCCCGAGGACTTCGCCAACATCGCCGGGCTCGGCGTCCAGGGCATCGTCGAGGGCCACGCCGTTCTCGTCGGCCGCGAGAAGCTGCTGGGAGAGTGGGCGATCGACCTCACCCCGGCCCTGAAGCGGGCCAAGGACGACGCCGAGGCGGCGGGGCGTACGGCGATCGCGGTCGCCTGGGACGGCGAGGCCCGTGCGATCCTCGAAGTCGCCGACGCCGTCAAGGAGACCAGCCCCGAGGCCATCAGGCGGCTCCGCGCCCTCGGGCTCACTCCGATCCTGCTGACCGGCGACAACAAGGCGGTCGCCGAAGCCGTCGCGACCGAGGTCGGCATCGACACGGTGTATGCGGAGGTCATGCCCGAGGACAAGGTCGACGTCATCAAGTCCCTTCAGGCGCAGGGCCGTTCGGTCGCCATGGTCGGCGACGGCGTCAACGACGCGGCGGCCCTCGCCCAGGCCGACCTCGGCCTCGCGATGGGCACGGGCACCGACGCCGCCATCGAGGCCGGCGACCTCACCCTCGTACGAGGCGACCTGCGGGCGGCGGCGGATGCGATCCGCCTCTCCCGCAAGACGCTCGGCACCATCAAGTCCAACCTGTTCTGGGCCTTCGCCTACAACGTCGCCGCCCTGCCGCTCGCGGCGTCCGGCCTGCTCAATCCGATGATCGCGGGCGCCGCGATGGCCTTCTCCTCGGTCTTCGTGGTCGGCAACTCCCTGCGCCTGCGCAGCTTCAAGCCCACGAGCAACTGACACCCCGCCGACTCGCCGGACGCACCCACCGCACCCAACTCGCCCGGCATCAGCAGAAATTCAGCAGAGCTCATGCCGGGTGCCGTCGGCGACGGCGTGCAGCTTGTCGGGGTTGGCCACGTTGTGGATGGCCGAGATGCGGCCCTCCGCGTCGAAGTCGAAGGTCATCGTGGCGATCACACGGTCCGGACCACGGAACACCACACCCGGCCCGCCGTTGATCCCGGTGAGCTCGGCCCGCATCTGCCCGGGCTCGACGCCCTGGTAGGTCGCGGTGCCGAGCGCGGCGAACCAGCCGGCCACGGTCTCCAGACCCACCACCGGCTTGAGAGCCTGACGGACCTTGCCACCCCCGTCGGTCCACAGCGTGACGTCCGGGGAAAGCAGCTCCATGAGGGTGTTGATGTCCCCGCCCGTCGCCGCCGCGAAGAACCGCTCGGCGACGTCACGCTGACGGGCGCGGTCCGTGGTGAAGCGGGGCCGCCGGGCCTGGACGTGTTCGCGGGCCCGGTGCGCGGCCTGGCGCACCGCCGGCTCGGAACGTTCCACCGCCTGCGCTATCTCCACGTAACTGAACGCGAAGACCTCCTTCAGTACGAAGACCGCGCGCTCCAGGGGGCTCAGCGTCTCCAGAACGACCAACAGGGCCATCGAGACCGAATCCGCCGCCATGACGCCGTCGGCGGTGTCGGGGACGGCGGTCCCGGAACCGGCTCCGGAACCGAGACCGAGACCGAGACCGGAACCGGAACCGGAACCGGTGAGGATCGGCTCGGGCAGCCACGGCCCGACATACGTCTCCCGCTGACGCCGGGTCGAACGCAGCAGCTCCATCGACAAGTTGGAGACGATCCGGGTCATATAGGCCTTGGGGTCGGCGACCTTGGAACGGTCGGCCGCCGACCACTTGAGCCACGCGTCCTGCACCACGTCCTCGGCATCGGCGGCGGTCCCGAGGATGCGGTACGCGACGGAGAAGAGCAGCGTGCGGTACTGCTGGAAAACAAGCTCGTCGGGGCGGGACTGCTGCGGCTGGGTGGTCACTTGGCGCTCCTGATCCGGGTGTAGCGGCCGCCGCGCGGCCAGAAGGCGCCCGAGGCGGGCATCTTCTTCATACGGGCGAAGGTCGGCCACGGCGAGGCCGTGACCGTCTCCTTGTACGTCGCGGCCCGCTTGCCGGTCAGCACGATCCGGCGCGGGCTGTCGTCGGGGCGGGTGAACTGCACGATCCCATCGTTGCGGCCCAGGCTGACGGGTGTGTGGTAATAACCGAAGCGGAACGGCTTGGGCTCCTTGCCGGCCAGCGTCCGCAGGATCGAGAGCGCCGCGTGCACGCCCGTCGGCATGCCGCTCTGGCAGGTGCCGTGCATCACGCCGTAGCCCTGCCGGATGGCCGCCGCGTCGCCCACGGCGTACACATCCGGGTGCGAGACCGAGCGCAGCGCGCTGTCGGTGACCACCCGGCCGCGCTCGTCGACGCTCAAGCCCGCGACGGCTGCCAGCGGCGAGACGCGCGTACCGCTGGTCCACAGCACCGCGTCGGCCGGGATGGCGGAGCCGTCCGCGAGCTCGACGCCGCCCGGCAGCACCTTGACCACCTCGACGCCGCAGCGGACCTGCACGCCGAGCCGGGCGAGCGCCGCGTCCAGGTGCGCCTTGGCCTTCGGACGCATCCCCGCGCCCGGCTCCGTCCGCCCCAGCAGCACCACCTGGAGCCCCGGGTGCTGCTCGGCGATCTCCGCGGCGGCCTCCACGCCGGTGAGGCCCGCGCCGCCGACGACGACGGTCCCGCCGTCGAGCCGGGCCAGCCGGTCGGCGAGGACGGCGGCGTCCTGCGCGCTGTTGAGGGTGTGCGCGTGGTCGTCCACGCCGGGGACGGCGGCGGTGTCCGCGACGCTGCCCAGTCCGTAGACCAGGGTGTCGTACCGCAGGACCCGGTCGTCGTCGATCCGGACGGTCTTCGCCTCGGCGTCCACGGTGGTGACCCAGCCGCGGACGAACCCGGCCCCGGTGCCGTCAAGCAGCTCCGGGATGCTCATCTCTGCCGTTTCCTGGCCGGTGGCGGTCATGTGCAGCCGCAGCCGCTCGGTGAAGACGTCGTAGGGGTTGACGACGGTCACCCGCACGTTCCCGCGCTTCTTGCCACGGGCCGCGAGCTGGATCGCCGCCGCGAGCCCGGCGTACCCGGCACCCAGGACCAGGACCTCGTGCTGCCGCGCTGTCGTTGCGTTCATCGCCGTGCCACCTCTCCGTGTCGACCGTCCCCGCCGCGGGGACGACCACCAGACGCGAACAGCCCGCGCGTTCGTGACACGCCCCCAAAGTGACCCGCACCACACCCCTCCCCCACACCCCAGCCTTTCCCCCCACCCGCCCAACATGGAGCCCCCACAGGGTCGGGACACCCCGCAACCCGCCGCAGGCGGGCACCCCACCCCCCGGCGGACAGCCGCCACCGCACAGCAACCACCCACAGGAGCCGAACTTCTTCGACTCGGCAGAACGGGAGGGCGGGCGGGAAACAGGCCCGCCGCAGGCGGGCGCCCCACCCCCGGCGGACAGCCGCCCGCACCGAGCAACCCACCCCGGGGGCCCGAGCCCCGCAACTCGGCCGCACGGGCGGGCGGGTGGGAAAACTCCCCCCGGATACCCTCACCCGCATGCCCGACAACACCCTCCGCATCCGCTGGCGCACCACCCTCCTCGCAGCCCGCGCCACAGGCCCCTCCCCGGACCCGGACCCCGCCCCGGACCCCGCCCCGTACGGGGAAAACCTCCTCACCCGCTGGGCGGAACCGCAGCGCCGCTACCACACCACCGCCCACCTCACCGCCGTCCTGAACCACATCGACGTACTGGAGCAGTACGCGGACGACCCCGACCTCGTACGCCTCGCCGCGTGGTTCCACGACGCGGTGTACCTCCCGGACCGCTCGGAGAACGAGGAGCGCTCGGCACGCCTGGCCGAACGCGCCTTGCTGGAAGCGGGGTTGACCGGGGAGGCGACCGCGGAGGTCGCGCGCCTGGTGCGCCTGACCGTCACTCACGCCCCCGAGGCGGGGGACGCGAACGGCGCGGTCCTGTGCGACGCGGACCTCGCGATCCTGGCCGCCGCCCCGCAGGCATACGCCGCGTACGCCGCCTCCGTACGCGAGGAGTACGCCTTCGTGCCGGACGAGGCGTTCCGCTCCGGCCGGACCGCAGTACTGCGCCAACTGCTCGCCCTGCCAAGGCTGTTCCACACCCCGTACGGCGAACGCGAGTGGGAGACCCCGGGTCGGGAGAATCTTGAGGCGGAACTAGCCCTGTTGACCGCATAATCGGCCCGACCGACCGACCGACGGACCGAGAACCGACGGACCGATCGACCGACCAAGCCCGACCCCCCACCGCGCGCGAGCACACCCCCGCTCGCCCGCCCCCGGACGGAAAGCAGGTAACGCACGTGCTCCCCGTGACAGTCCAGGCCGACCGCATCGCCCTGCACGAACTGACCCGCGTCTCCGCCACGGAACTTCAGGACGGCGGCTCCGGCGGCTGGGAGTGGGCGCCCGGCGGCCCGGACGAGGGCAGCCGCTTCGCCGCCGCGAAGATGCTGGCGGGCATGGAGACCGGCCGGCACCGCACCGGCTGGGGCGCGTACGTCATGGTGCGTACCGAGGACGGCCGGGCCATCGGCGGCATCGGCTTCCACGGCCCCCCGGAGGACGGCCGCGTCGAGATCGGCTACGACCTGGCGGAGTCCGTACGGGGCCATGGGTACGCGACCGAGTCCCTGAAGGCGCTGACGGCGTGGGCGCTGGCGCAGCCCGACGTCGAGACGGTGTACGCGACGACGGACGAGGACAACACAGCCTCGCAGCGCGTCCTGGACCGGGCGGGCTTCCAGCGCATCGGCGACACCCCGCGTCCGATCGGCGGCAGAGAATCCCAGCACCTCTTCGAGCGCAACCGGACGTAGCAGAGAAGGAACCAAACCGCACCGCGCCCCACACGGGCCGTAGGAGTCGGGCCGAGGCACAAACCCCGCTGGGCCGAGGCACAGCCCCCTGAGGCTCCGCCCCAGACCCCGTTCGCGCCCGAAAGGCGCTCGTCCTCAACGCCGGACGGACTGGGCACGCCGATGCGGGCCGGCACCGAATAACTCAGGGGCGCGGGGAACTGCGCAACACAGGCTGAAGATGTCCACGCCGCCCGGCACCGGGAGAGCCCGGGGCCCGGGGAACCGCGCGACCAGCCATGCGCGGCCCGCACGCCAAAACCGGGCCCCGGGGGAATACGAATCCGGCCACCGGCGTTGGCACCCGATATGCCCGCCGAGCCCATACCCAAGCCCGTGCCCGCACCCACTTCCACCCCCGCTGCCCCCCTCGCTGCCACCCCCGCGCCCCCCGCCCAAGGGGCCCGCATGCCGCTCGCCGTCTACATCCTCGGCCTCTCCGTCTTCGCACTCGGCACCAGCGAGTTCATGCTGACCGGCCTGCTTCCGGCCATCGCCGACGACATGAGCGTGTCGATCCCCCAGGCAGGCCTGCTGATCTCCGCCTTCGCCATCGGCATGGTCGTGGGCGCCCCACTCCTCGCGGTGGCCACCCTGCGCCTGCCCCGCCGTACGACCCTCATCGCACTGATCACGGTGTTCGGCGTGGGCCAGGTCGCGGGCGCGCTGGCCCCGAATTACGCGCTGCTGTTCGCCTCACGGATCGTGTCCGCGCTGGCCTGCGCGGGATTCTGGGCGGTGGGCGCGGCGGTCGCCATCGCGATGGTGCCGGTGAACGCACGGGCCCGTGCGATGGCCGTCATGATCGGTGGCCTGTCGATCGCGAACGTCCTGGGCGTGCCGCTGGGCGCACTGCTCGGTGACGGCCTGGGGTGGCGTTCGGCGTTCTGGGCGGTCGGCGCGGCCTCCGTGATCGCCCTGGTCGGCATCCTGACCCGGATCCCGCACATCCCGCTCCCCGCCGAGAAGCCCCGGCTCCGGCGCGAGCTGAGGATCTACCGCGACCCGCAGGTGCTGTTCTCCGTCGCGATCACCGCGCTCGCCGCGGGCGGCGTGTTCTGCGCGTTCAGCTACCTCAAGCCGCTGCTCACGGACGTGGCGCACGTGGACGCCGGCTGGGTCCCGGCCGTGCTCGGCCTCTTCGGCGTGGGCGCGCTCATCGGTACGACGATCGGCGGCCGGGTCGCCGACGCGCACCTCTTCGGGGTGCTGCTCGGCGGCATCACCGCTTCGACGGTGTTTTTGGTCGCCCTGGCCCTGTTCGCCTCGACCCCGGCCGTCGCGATCACCCTCGCGTTCCTGATCGGCTGCTCGGCGTTCTTCACGGCCCCCGCGCTCAACGCCCGCATGTTCAACGTCGGCGGCGCCGCCCCGACGCTGGCCGGCGCGACGACGACGTCCTCGTTCAACCTGGGCAACACCGCGGGCCCCTGGCTCGGCGGCATCGTGATCAGCGCGAACCTCGGGTACGCGGCCACGGCCTGGGCGGGTGCCGCGATGACGGTCCTCGCCCTGGCCCTGGTCGCGGCTTCGCTGCGCCTGCACAAGTCCCACTCGCGCGTGGTGGCCCGCTCGGCGGTTCCGACCGGCTCGGCATCGACCGCATCGACCGCATCGGCGGAGCCGGAGCACACCCCGGCGGCAGCACGGGCCCAGTGCTGATGGGCTGACCCGTCAGCCATCCGTACGCACGAAGGCGCCCCGCACCCAGGATTCGGGTGCGGGGCGCCTCGTCGTTTCCCCGGCGGGCCGGGGTCACGGAGTCACTGCGTGGCGGTGACGGGTCAGGCGACGGTGACGTTCTCCGCCTGCGGGCCCTTCGGGCCCTGGGTCACGTCGAAGTTGACCTGCTGGTTCTCCTGCAGCTCACGGAAGCCGGTGGAGTTGATCGCGGAGTAGTGGACGAAGACGTCCGGGCCGCCGCCGTCCTGCGCGATGAAACCGAAGCCCTTTTCGGCGTTGAACCACTTCACGGTGCCGGTTGCCATGTGTTTCCCCTGTCGAGGATCGCGGGGCACTGGCTTGTCAGTACCCCTGGGTGAGGTGATCGCCCTGGTCCTCGGACATTGCTGCACAGCAAACGCCCACGGCGTAAACCGCGGGCGTTGAGACTTCGGAACCACGACTACTGGCAAGGAAGTTAGCCGATCCGCAGTCGTCTGGCTACGGGCCGCAGCCGAACCGGGGACAACTTCCGGCCAACCAGGTGCTTCCAGCGCGCTCCGGAACACCCACCGTACCGCGCTCCGGGCGTTCTCCACAGCGCCCCTCCGCAGCGCCATCGCAGCGCCCTCCGAACGCCCCGGAACGCGTTGCGCACGCCCACCCGGGCCACCTCGGCACCCACGCGGGCCCGGCGGCTCAGGCGGGCCGGCCCTTCGGGCGCCTGAGTCCCGCCTGCGTCAGACGGCGTACGAGCTCCTTGGAGCCGACCTCCACCGCGCCCGCGCGCACCGCGTCCTCGTAGCGCCGGGAGGGCACGTCGTAGTGATCGCCATCGAAGGCGCGGGGCGGGCAGCCGATGGACGCCGCGAAGGCGTGCAGTTCCTCGTGCGAGACATCGCTGACCAAATGTGACCACATTCGACCGTGTCCCGGCCAGGTCGGCGGGTCGATGTAGAGGGTCATCCCCCGAACCCCCCGGGCCCCCCGAAACCCGCGCCGGGCCCGCCGAACCCCGCACCGGGCCCGCCCCCGGCGCCATCGGTCCCACCGGCGCCATCAGCGCCGCCGACGCCCCCGACGCCCCCGCCGAGCCCACCGACCGGCGCCACCACGACCCCCGCCTTGCCGCACACCCAGTGCGGGTCGGGCCCGAGCTCCGGCTCGACGTCGAGGGCGTGCGGGTCGCCCGCGTCGCACACCGGGCACAGGGGCCAGCGTCCGTACCGCTCAAGGAGCGCGTCCTGTACGTCCTGGGCGACCAGCCCCGCGACGTACTCCGTCCCCTCGGGCCACTGCTCCACCCACCAGCGCCGGTGCGTCACCGCGTCCTCGACCATCGAGACGACGTCCGCGTGCGCCACGTCGCGCGCGGCCAGGTCCGCGAGGACCAGGGCGCGGGCGGCGTGCAGGGCTTGTTCAAGTGGCTGGATGGGCTGTACGTCGTCCATGCCCCCCATTGTCACCGCAAAAGGGTTGACCGGAGAAGATGCCGAAAATATCTTTCAAGTGTGACCAATGAAGTGAAGGAAAGTTTCACCCACGGCTCACCGCCCGCACCGGCCGCCCTCGTGGCCAAGGTGCGTACGCTCGCGCCGTCCATGACCCGCTCCATGCAGCGGGTCGCCGAAGCCGTCGCCGGTGACCCGGCCGGCTGCGCGGCCCTCACGGTCACCGGCCTCGCCGAGCTCACCGGCACCAGCGAGGCCACCGTGGTGCGCACCGCCCGCCTCCTCGGCTACCCCGGCTACCGCGACCTGCGCCTGGCGCTCGCCGGTCTTGCCGCCCAGCAGCAGTCGGGCAGGGCCCCCTCGGTCACCGCCGACATAGCCGTCGACGATCCGCTCGCGGACGTCGTGGCGAAGCTGGCCTACGACGAGCAGCAGACCCTCGCCGACACCGCCGCCGCCCTCGACATGGTCCAACTGGGCGCCGCCGTCGGCGCGTTGGCGGGGGCCCGGCGCATTGATGTGTACGGGGTGGGCGCGTCCTGTCTCGTCGGCCAGGACCTGGCGCAGAAGCTGCTGCGCATCGGGCTCATCGCGCACGCCCACACCGACCCGCACCTGGCGGTCACCAACGCGGTGCAACTGCGCTCGGGCGACGCGGCGGTGGCGATCACCCACTCCGGTTCGACGGGCGACGTCATAGAGCCGCTGCGGGTCGCCTTCGACCACGGCGCCACGACGATCGCGATCACCGGCCGTCCCGATGGCCCGATCTCGCAGTACGCGGACCACGTCCTGACCACCTCCACGGCCCGCGAGAGCGAGCTGCGTCCGGCCGCGATGTCGTCCCGCACGAGTCAACTGCTCGTCGTGGACTGCCTGTTCGTCGGCATCGCCCAGCGCACCTACGAGACGGCGGCGCCCGCACTGGCCGCCTCCTACGAAGCCCTGGCCCACCGCCACACCCCCCGCACCAGAGCCCGCTGACCCCGTCGGCCGAGCCCGCCGGGCCCGCCGCCCCCGACGGCCCAGCACCGCGCCTCTCACCCGCCACCCCCGCTACGCCCGCCACCCCATCCACCCCTCACGCCACCCCGACACACCCCCCGGCCCTTACCCGGACACACCCCCCGGCCCCCAAGCCCCGCAACACCCGCCACGCCGTACGCAGAGAAAGAGCGCCGTCACCATGACCACCCAGGACTACGCCGAGCTCCGTGCCCAGCTGGCCACCCTCACCACCGAGGCGTTCCGGCCCGAGCTGGCGGAGATCGACCAGCTGCCGACCGCCGAGATCGCGCGGATCATGAATGGTGAGGACGCCACCGTTCCCGCCGCCGTGGCGGAGCGGCTGCCCACCATCGCGGCGGCGATCGACGCCACGGCCGAGCGGATGGCGCGCGGGGGGCGGCTGGTCTACGCGGGCGCCGGGACGGCCGGGCGGCTCGGCGTCCTGGACGCGAGCGAGTGCCCGCCGACGTTCAACACCGACCCGGCCGAGGTCGTGGGGCTGATCGCGGGCGGGCCTTCCGCGATGGTGAAGGCGGTCGAAGGAGCGGAGGATTCCCGGCAGTTGGCGGCCGAGGACCTGGCGGCGCTGGGCCTGACCTCCCTGGACACCGTCGTCGGCATCTCGGCCTCGGGCCGCACCCCGTACGCGATCGGCGCGGTCGAGCACGCGCGGCAGCTGGGCGCCCTGACGATCGGCCTGTCCTGCAACGCGGGCAGCGAGCTCGCGGCTGCGGCGGAGCACGGCATCGAGGTCGTGGTGGGCCCGGAGCTCCTGACCGGCTCGACCCGCCTGAAGTCGGGCACGGCGCAGAAGCTGGTCCTCAACATGATCTCGACGATCACCATGATCCGGCTGGGCAAGACCTACGGGAACCTGATGGTCGACGTACGCGCGTCGAACGAGAAGCTGCGCGCCCGCTCCCGCCGCATCGTGGCCCTCGCGACCGGCGCGGACGACCCCGAGATCGAGGCCGCGCTCGCCGCGACGGACGGCGAGGTGAAGAACGCGATCCTGGTCATCCTGGGCGGCGTGGAGAGCGACACGGCCGCCAAACTCCTGACCGAAACCCAAGGCCACCTGCGCGCAGCCCTCCACGCAGCCCTCCACGCGGCGACCTGACCCCCGCCGCGCACGGCTGCCGCCGGGGACATGCGCGCACTCGGGGTTTCATAGGCTCATGCGCATGACGCGAACCACTCCGCCGCGCCCGCTCGACGTCGAAGCGCTCTTCCCGGAACTGGCGGCCCATCGCGGGACGACGACCCGACTGCACCCACGTCCGGGCAGTCCGGGCGTGCAGGACAGTTCCGTGGGAGGCCCTTTGCTGTGGCCCGCCGACGAACCGTGGCCCGTGTGCACCGAAGCGCACAAGCGCGGCCGTGGCCGGCGCCCGGCCGACATCCACCAGGAGCGCGCGCTCCTGGCCGCCGCATGGGCCCGCGACCGCCCCTCACCGGAGGAGGGTGACTTCGTCGACCGGCTGTGCCGCGAGCACAAGGTCGCGGACATCACGGAGTCCACCCCGCTGCCTCTGGTCGCCGTCGCACAGCTCTTCAGACGCGACGTGCCCGATCTGCCCGAAGGGCCGGACGGCTGCGACCTCCTGCAAGTCTTCTGGTGCCCCTTCGACCGCCACGGCCCGACCGGTTACGGGATGTCCCTCGACCTGCGCTGGCGCCGCTCGTGGGAGGTGAAACAGGTACGGACGAACCCGCCGCAGCCGGAGGTCGTCGGGTTCGCGGGGTACGTACCGGAGCCCTGCACGCTGCATCCCGAGCAGGTGACCACGTACCCGTTCGCCGGGGTGCTGCCCGAGGAACTGTGCGCGCGGATCTACGCCCGGGAGGAAGCGCTCGAAGAGGACGACCTGGGGGAAGAGGACGACCTGGGGGAAGAGGAACCCGGCCCTCCCGCCTACCAGTACGACCTGTCCATTCCCCCCGGCTGGCGCGTCGGCGGGTTCGCGTCCTGGCACCTGACCGACCCCTCCCCCATGAACTGCTCCACGTGCACGACCCCGATGGCGCTGCTCCTGACGATCGACAGCTCGGAGTGGGACGGCGGCAGCGGAAGCTGGATCCCTCAGGAGGAGGACCGGGCCATACCGACGTTCCTGTCCGCGACACCGACCGGAGTCATCGTGGGGCGCGCGGGCGAGTTGAACATCTTCGCCTGCCCGTCCGACCCCGCCCACCCGCACCGCTGGAGCATCCAGTGACCCTCAGCCCCGCCGCCACGTCTCGAACTCCCCCACCACATCCCTGAGTTGCCACGGCGGGTCCTTGAGGAACATGCCACGCAGCTCGGTCACCGGCACCGAGGCAGGGAGGTAGTCGTCGTCCTCGTACAGGTCCTCATGGTCCGGGTCCTCCATGGGATCGTCCGGGACGCCGACGAACGGGCCGTCCCACGTGCTGAAATCCGTCGCCGGGTTCACCTTCCACACCGCCCCCGCCCGCACGCACACCTCGCCGAAGTACCAGGCGGGCGCGATCACCAACGAGGTGTGCTGGGCGGCCCGCACGCCCTCCCACCCCGACGGGGCGAAATCCCGGCGCACCGCACGCTCCAACGCGTCCACCGAGGCCACGGAGAAGTCCCACTCCCCCGGGTGCGACACGGCCCACTCCCCGAACGCCGCCTCCTGCTCGGCCAACCATCGCCTGAGCCGAGGGTGGTCCGTCCATCGAGACCGGGAATGCTCGTGATCGCTCATGGCAACGGAGCGTATGTCAGCGCATACGTCCGCCTAAACTGCCGTGCAGCTACTGCCAGTTGAGCACGGGCGGGCCGCAAGACCAGCCCACGCTCCCCACCCCCGAGACCACCACCCCGCCACCCAGCCCCATAGAGTCGAACCACCACCCCGACCCCACTCCCACCCCCACACACCCCACTCACGCGAGCCGAACGACGGAGGCACCCGAAGTGACCCGCGACCTCACCGACTCGCGCCCCACGCACACACCCCGCCGTTCCGCAGGAGACTTGTTCGGCACCGGCGTCTCCGCCGTGGTCCTCACCCTGGGCGCAGCCGTCACGGGGTACCTCACGTTCCTCGCCTACGCGAGCGAACCGGCCGGCCCTTGGGACCAACACACCCTCACCAACGGCCACTTCGCCGCTGGACTCGCCCTGCTCTCCTCAGCCCTGCTGGCCATGCTGGCATGGGTCACGGTCAAGGCCGCATGGCTCCGAACGTGGTGGTACGCCATCCCCGCCACCCTCGCTGTCGCCGCCCTCCTGCGCCTCACCCTCCTCGCACCCCAGCTCTGAACCACCGCAGCCCTGAACCACCGCAGCCCTGAACCAGCGCAGTGGCTCCCTCTCCGCCCCATCAACGCCGAGCCGACGACGAAGGCTCGCCCCCGCCCAGCGGCGCCCCCTCCGCGCTGTACGTCCCAGCCAGTACGGCCACCAGCCGCAACGCCATGTCCATGTTGCAGCGACCCAGATCCACGAGCGGGTACAGCACATGCCCCGCGCACGTCAGCGGGTCGATCCTGAGCGACGGCAGCACCACCCCGACCCGGCCAAGCCCCTCCCGCAACTGCTCGATCGCGTCCTCCACCGCCCGCACCCTTTCCTCCGCCGTCAACGCCATTTCCTTCGCCTTCCGCTCCACCGAGTGTGCTGATTTCCTCACCCAGCGTGGCCGACCGGAGCTAGCCTGACTACTGTCGGCGATCCAACAACCCCGCGTGTCCCACAGGGAGTTACGCATGCCAGGACCCAAGGACCTCGACCCCTCCTCATCCCCGCGCGCCTTCCTCGGCGCCGAACTCCGCCACGCGCGCGAACGTGCCGGCCTCACCCAGGACGAACTGGGCCGCCCGCTCTTCGTCTCCGGCTCCTTCATCGGCCAGCTCGAATCCGGCACCCGCCGCATGCACCTGGAGTACGCCCGCCAGTTCGACGAGATCCTGGGCACGGACGGCTTCTTCACCCGCAACTGCCTGGCGGCGGCCAAGTCCAAGTACCCGGACCACTTCGCCGAGGCGGCAGAGGCGGAGGCGGTCGCCACGGCGATCCGGGAGTACGCGCCTCTGCTCATCCCGGGCCTGTTGCAGACGGAGGCGTATGCGCGGGCCATGTTTCGAGCAGGCCACCTCACAGCGCCTGACGAGCTCATTGATGACCTGGTGGCCGCTCGGTTGGCGCGCGCCGAACTCCTGGCTGACGCAACGCAGCCCCTGCTGTGGGTGGTGCTCGATGAAGCTGTGCTGCGGAGGAAGGTCGGTGGCGCGGCCGTGATGGCAGAGGCCTTGGCACATGTGGCCTCCCTGGGTCTCCGTCACCGCATCATCGTCCAGGTTCTGCCGTTTGCGGCGGGGGCGCACATGGCCCTGGAGGGCTCACTCAAGCTGATGGCGTTCGCGGATGCGCCGCCTCTCGCCTACCTCCAAGGCCTGGGAACGGGGCGCTTGCAGGACGACCCTGCGGCTGTTCTCCACTACGAGCTGACATACGACCTCATCGGCGCCAGTGCGCTCTCACCGCAGCAATCCCTGGCCCTGATCGAATCGGTGGCGGAGGATTACGCCCATGAGGATCAGCCCTGAGTACGACCTGAGCAAGGCCAGTTGGCACAAGTCGAGTTACAGCGGTGCGAGCGGCGGCGACTGCCTGGAGATCGCCCGCTGGCAGAAGTCGAGCTACAGCGGGGGGAGCGGCGGCGACTGCCTGGAGGTGGCCCGCTGGCGCAAGTCCACCCACAGCGACGGCAGCGGTGGCAACTGCCTCGAAGTGGCGGACGACTTCCCGCACATCGTCCCCGTACGCGACTCCAAGACCGCCCCCACCGGCCCGACGCTCGTGTTCCGAGCCACGGCGTGGTCGGCCTTCATCGCCGACGTAAAGGGGTCCAACAGGTAGGTGTGGAGCACCCGTTCAGGTGTGTCGAGCCGGTCGCATGCGGGTGGCGGCCGGCTCTCCCCTGCGTGCCCGGCCGGTGCGAGCCGGGGGAGGTCAGGCCTGGACGGCGGTCGCGGCGGGAGCGGATGTGGCGGGGACGGCGGCGGGGCGCGGGGGAAGCAGACCGATGGTGACGGCCGCGACGGCGGATACGACGCCGCCCAGGGCGAGAGCCGTACGGGGTCCGGCCGCCTGGGCGATCCACCCGATGAGGGGCGCGACCAGCGGCGTCGTACCCAGGGTGGCGAGGAGGTAGAGGCTCATGATGCGTCCGCGTATGCCATCGGCGACCCCGAGCTGGAGGTGGGCCTTGGCGGCGGTGAGGAAGATCAGCAGGGCCGTTCCGGTCGGGACGAGCAGGACGAGGAAGCTGACGCAGCCGGGCATGAGGGCGCATACGGTCTCCAGCGTTCCGAAGGCGAACGCGGCGGCGGCCAGCTGCTGTCGCGCCGTCCTCGGGCGGCGCGCGGCCAGGATCGAACCGATCACCGAGCCGACGGCCAGCGCGGTGTTGCCGAGTCCGAACAGGCTGGTCGGGGCCTGGTAGACGTGGCTGATCATCAGTGCGGTGGTGATCTGGAAGTTCATGCCGAACGCGGCGACGATCGCGACGAGCACGAGGGTGAGCGCGACGTCGCGGTGGTCCCGGACGTAGCGCAGTCCTTCCCGTACCTGCTGCTTGGCACGCGCAACCGCCGGTGCCGGGCGGCCGACGTCGGGGTCCATGCGCAGCAGGCAGCCGATGACCACCAGGTAGGAGACGGTGTTGGCGAGGAAGGCGGGGGCGGGGCCGAGTACCACGATGAGGGGCCCGGCAAGGGCGGGCCCCGCCACCCGGGCGAGGTTGAGGACCGCGCTGTTGAAGGCGAGGGCGCTGACGAGTTGGCCGGGGGCGACGGATTCCGCGATGTACGCCTGGAGGGCGGGCTTCTCGACGGCCATGGTCAGTCCGAGCGCCAGGGCGAGCAGGTAGAGGTGGTCGAGGCGGGCGGTTCTGGTCGCGACGAGCAGGGCGGGGATGAGGGCGAGGACCGCCATGACCGCTTGGGAGACGAGCAGGATCCGCCGCGTGGAGTGCCGGTCGACCAGGACGCCGCCGTAGGGGCCGAGCACCAGCAGGGGCAGGAATTGAAGCGCCGTGGTGATGCCGAGGACGGTGCCGTTACCGTGCGACAGCTCCAGGGCCAGCAGGTCCTGGGCCACTTTCTGCATCCAGGTTCCGGTGTTGGATGCCGTCTGGCCCAGGGCGAACAGCCGGAAGTTGGGGCTGCGCAGAAGCGGCCAACGCTTCAGTGACCAGCGGTTCAGCAGTCGGCGGTTCAACGGTGGGCGGTTCAACGGTGGGCGGTTCAACGGTCGGCGGTTCAACGGTCGGCGGTTCAACGGCCACCGGTTCAGCGGCCAGTGGTTCACGGGGCGTGAGAGACGCACGGGTGGACTCCTCGGGTCGCCGGCTCGACGGCGGGGGGCCTTTGGTGTCGGTGAGGCGGGCCCGGAAGGCGGCCACGAGCGCGGGAGTGATCTCTTTCATCTCGCGCTGCCAGCCGACGTTGGCGTTGACCTCGCAGACCGTGAAGCCGCCGCCGGGAGTGAACAGCAGGTCGACGCCTGCGACGGAGAGCCCCATGACGTCGGCGGCCCGGACCGCAAGGGCCTCCGCCTCGGGGTGGCGGCCCGTGCAGGGCGCGAGGGTCCCGCCGAGAGCCAGATTGGAGCGGAAGTCCCCGCCGGTGGCGGTACGCACGCCCGCTCCTGCCGGGCGGCCGTCGATGACCACGACCCGCAGGTCGCGGCCGTGGGAGTAGGCGATGTACTCCTGGAACAGGCAGGCGGTGTCCTCACCGAGGCCGCTGCGAACGGCCCGCAGTGCCGCGTCGTCCGGCGCCAGGAAGACCTGCTCGCCACGGTGCCCCCGAACCGCCTTGACCACACAGGGCCACCCAATCCCAACCCCGCCCCCACCCGCCCCGGCGTCACTGCCCCCAGCACCGCTGCCCCCGGTACCGTCGCCCCCGGTACCGTCGCCCTCCGAGCCATACGCTCCAGCCCCGCCGGCCCCCGCACCACTGACCCCGGCGCCGCTGGCCCCGGCGCCCCTCAGCCCCGCGGCACCCGTCCCTGAGGCACCCACCCCATCGGCACGTGTCCCCGAACCGTCGCCCTCCGAACCGTCGCCCTCCGGCCCATCGCCCTCCGAACCGTCGCCCTCCGGCCCATCGCCCTCCGAGCCGTCGCCCTCCGTGCCGTACACCCCAGCCCGGCTCACCTCCGCCAAAGAGGCACCCGCCCCCATACGCGTCTCAGGTACGGCGAGCCCCGCCATCGCCAGCCGCTGCATCTGCCGGAACTTGTCGAGGCAGGCCTGCACCGCATCCGCCGGGTTCAGTAACACGCTGCCCATGGCTTCGAGATGCCGCAGCAGTGCAACCTCCCGGTCCGCATTGGCCCCCGGAGTCCACACCCTCCCGTACGCCACCTTGGGCGGCGCCAGCTCGCGCCCGTCCAGCCCCCGCAACGAGAGGCCGCCGCGCCCCGCACCCATCACCAGCTCATTGCTGCGCACCACGGCGAACCGGTCACCGAACTCCAGAGCCAGCGCATCCGTGATCCGCCGAGTGATGGGCCGCTGTGACAGTCCGGAACCCAGCACCAACCAAAGGTCGGCCTCCCGCTTCACCAGACCCTGACGGCCCTCACCGCTGTCCGAAACGGACACCCTGCTCCTCCAGATCAACGGGCCGACGGACAGCCCGCCACCCCGACGACCCTTTGCCCATATCGGGCGAACGCACACAGAACGCCGCGGGCGTCACCCGGACGGTTCATCACGCCCGGGGGCCGAGGACCGAGCCCCAAGCGCGCGCCCAGAGTCGCCGCGCCGACCGACACCGGACACACGCACCCCACCCCACCCCACCCCCGCACCACCCGCGGCCGCACCGCCACCACGACCCCACCCCCGCGCCACCCCACGGCGGCACCACCCCACGCAGCCCCATCCACGCAGCCCCATCCAGCTCCCCGCCCGCCCGCCCACCCGCCCACCCGCCCCCGAAGCTCAAGCAATGAGCCCCGAGCGATGCTTGAAATCGAATGGGCGGTGGGCCTCAACCCACCCTCCCGCCCAGCGAGTTGGCGAAAACGCGCAACGATCGGCACTTTCCGCGTTCGACTTGCCACAGAGGGTGACGACCCTCTAGCGTCCCAAACAACAACAGGCAACAAACAGCCCCCGCCAGGTGCAGGAACACCTCCGGGGGCCTGACCACCAAGATCACCCCTCTAGAAAGCGATCTGATGGCTACCAACCAGCTTAGTGGTGCGCCCACTCCGACGCACGCGGACCCGCATCCGATGGCCAGCCCGGGTTATGGCAAACGCTCGACACCGGCCCAACGACCGCGCACGAACAACGACTTCGCGCACCTCCCTCCACGGGAGGCAGCAGTCGCCGCGTACGTGGACCGGCTCCCCGAAGGCGCCGACATCTCCGTAAAGACGCTGGCCAAGGTGCTCCCGTACGGCCAGTGCGCCTTGCGTACGGCGCTCCAACGACTCGTAACCGCCGGGCATTTGCGCCGAGGCCGGGAACATGTGCGCGGCTCGGACAGCGCACGCTGGGTGACCCGTACCTGGTTCTCACGTACGGCGCGGGACGACGCATGGTGGGCGGAATTCACCCGAGGGGGCGTCAACGACGCGTCACCGTCCCCGCCGCCGGAGCCCCGCACACGCCCTCAACCGGCATGCCGCAGCCGGGCATTCATCCTCCTGGCCGCCCTGGGACGCACCGCCCCGGCACTCTCCCTCTCCGCACGGGACTGCGCGGACCTGGAACCACTGGCAGCAGCATGGTTCGAGCGCGGCGCGACGGAGCAGGACGTCCTGCGCGCCCTGACCGCCGGCCTGCCGACCCCGGTCTACAGCGCGGCCGCCCTCACCCGAGCCCGCCTCCTCACCAAACTCCCCCCGGAACGAGCCCCGGCCACACCCCCGGCCCTACGCATCCTGGAGTGCGCGAAGTGCGGCGCCCCGGGCCGCCCGGAAGCCCTGCCGGGCGGCGAGTGCGGCCCTTGCCGAGGCGAGCCGGATCCCCGCCCGCCCAGCACGGCCCCGCTCCCCTCCGCCCAAGTCCGTGACCACGCCGCCGAGGCCCGTGCGGCAGCGACCCGTACTCGCACCTTGCGAGCGCCCGAGCTGAAGGACTGCGCCCCATAACCCTGCGGCACGCTCCCGCAATTCGAGCCCCCAACGCGGGTGATCGTGCCCCAGTAGATGGGCGAAGCGCCCGTCTTTCATGTGCTCGGGTCGAAGTACCCGGCGACGCATTCCGTATTATGGGACATGACCGCCGAGGGTCGCGTCGACGGGGTCACGCGCGAACCAGCCGTCTCCATCCTTCTTCTCAAACTTCCCTGAGAGCTCCCACGTCTGGACGCGACCTACCGAGCCGCCGCCAGCCAGCTACTTCGTGCAGTCATACTTCTTCGCTTCCTTTGGCACGAATTCTTCGACGAAGGGCTGCATCTTCTCATAACCCTCAGATGTGTCGAGTATTTGGCCACGCCCAAGGCGGACAATGACTTCCACATACGAATTCGGAGCATCACAGGTCGCTCTTATGATACCACCATCGCTACCCAGATATGCTTCACCGCCGAAGGATACCGCCCGGTCCGCACCGTGCTTGAAAGGCGGAACAACCAAGCCGCGCGCAGGGTCCGGCATTACAGGCGTCGGCACTTTGTTCCTGAAATGTGAAACGCTGACGTAAAGAGCCTGTTTTCCGTCGACGAGTATCCTGCATCCGGCTCCCTGGACAGCCTGGAAGTTCACGAGCTCATTTACTACCTTGGCACCCTCCGGGGGTAGAAGCGGCGCCAGATTCTGTTTCCTCACCTCGACGCCACAGAATCCTGTCGGCACCGCAATTTCCTTGTGGCCGCACCCTGCCGCTGTTAGCGATAGGGCCAGGAGGGGCGCCGCTGTTCTTTTCCATGTGGGCGTCACTGGGCACCTGCTAGCCCGCTGGCTTGGTAGTTCCCGTCATTGGCCCACCCCGCGATCTGCTTGTACACCCCGTCACCCCCGTGAGCGGAGTACCCGGGGTGCCCATCCGCCCAACTCGAGTTGATCGTGTACCACTGATCAGCGAGGGCGTTGAGCTCTCCGCGCCTGTGGTCGTACGTTGCTTGGCTGTCGCCGGTGAGCTTCTCTGCCTGGCGGTGCTGCTCATCCATGATCCACGCCGTCGTCACCGCGTCGACCCCACGCTGTGCTGCGTCACCCACTCCGGGGATGAGAGTGATCGGCGCGCCCAACGCGTGGTAGCTCCACGTCTTGTCCCACGTGAAGTCATGCTGATCGCCCTTGAGTGCGAGATACCTGGCCCGCTCCATGAAGCCGACTGTGTAACCCGCTGAACTCAACGTGTCCTCGGGCTTGCGGCTTGAGTCGTAGAAGCCATCAACGATAGAACTGTGCATGCCTTCGGTGAGCATGCCGTAGGAATGCTCACTTCGGGACACCTGTTTGGTCATTTCCATGACTTCGTGTTGGTTCAGTGGCGCGTTTTCTTGATTTGCCACGCCCATCGTTGCGTAGACCTCATGCCCATGATTGCTCATGACTGTGGCCATACTGTCTCGCAGCGGGGCCGGCATATCGTCGCCCTGCTTCGATAGAACGTCCAGGGCGTGTCTGAATATTCGGTCGTTGGCATCTGTGTGTGAGGTGGGGATGAGTTGGGGCCCCAGCGAGGGGTCCGTGCCTGTTGCCGCCGCGGTCAGGACGGCGCTCAATCCCTTCCGGGCGTCGGCGTCGAGAACATTGCTCGCGTCGTATTCAACATTGCCGCCCGGGCCGCCCCACCGTGTCGTGTTGGCAACGTTCCAGTCCCGGCTCCCATCACCGTTACCGAACAAATAGTCGAAGTGCTCTTTGCCGGCCTGCGTGCCGGGATCCAGGTAGTGGGCGGATCCCGTCGGGTTCCTGGACATCACATCGAGGGAAGCGTCAACAGGATCGTTGGCGAACCATGCGTCGCCGCTCTTGCTGTCGAACTTTCCATACAGATTCCAAATGTGCAGATCCTTCTTCTCGGCCGAGATCATGTCATCGGTGATGTCCGATACGAACTGCGGCGAGAATCCGTGCCCTTGCTGCATTAGTGTGGCCAAAGTCTGGTAGCCCCGCACCTGCTGGTTGTGTCCCTTGGCGCCCGTGGGAGCCTGATCGGCAGCCACTTCCAAGGTGTAATTCTTTACGCCGAGTTCGCGCAGCGCCGTGCGCCAGCGGGTGTAGAACTGCGGATCCAGGTTCTGCCTTCTCGCCTCCGCCAGCATTCTGTCGTATTCGGGCGTCCCGAACGGAATCTGCCGGTCCTGGCTGTCCACGAAGTAATCGGGATACTTCATCGCCGACGCCAAGGAGTCGGAAAGGCCGCCGGCAAGCCGGAGGTAGGTGCCCTTGTGCTTCGTGTCGTCGAAATACGCCAAGTCATCGATCTTGTTGGACAGCTTCAAGGTGTTGTCCGGGCCGAGCGAGCCGAGCAGTGCCTGACTGAAGACCTGGTCGCCGGAATTGTCCCGCATGAGACGTGCCCACTCATCCAGGTCGTCCGGCTTCTGGCCTGCGAGAACTTGGTCCGCGTACCTCTTCGCCTCGCGGGCCTCGTAGAGCTCGATGTCGCCGAGCGCATCACCATTGAAGGGGTGATCGAGCCCCAGGACCTGGTCCGGGATGCGCTGGAAGATGTCCTTTATTCCCGCCGCTTCATGCAGCGCCAGCCTTACGCCCTGGTCCGCGTCGTCGACCGCTCGCACCGCATCCGCGATGCTCTTGGTCCACTCGCCGGCAGCCGCGTTCCCCTTCTTGACGGTCTCGTCGTAGTCCGTCCTGTAGGGGCTCAACTTGCTTGTGTCGTACGTCGCCCGGCCTTGGCTGTCGACATGCATGCCAGCCCGCTGCGCCTGATCGACGAGGTCCTTGACATGTCCGACCAGCCGCACGAACTGTCCGTGAGCGTCCTGGAGAATCGAAGCTATGGCTCGCGCCTCGACCTGGGCGTCCGCGAACTGCTTACGCGTCATGGCGAACCGAGAGGAGGCAGTTCCGGCGCTGACACCAACCCAGGTTCCGTTGTCCGCAACGGCTTGCACCTGAGACTCGTACCAGCTTTGGGGGTCCTTGAACATGTCGGCCATGTCGTCCCAGACCTGGGCGGCATCGATCAACACGCCTATCGGAGCGATGACCACATCTTGGTAGGTGAGCATTCTTCCCCCTGCGCCCTAGGCGTCGCGCTCGGGACCATGTCCGACGATGATGCGCACTGCCTGGCCCCCGACCGCGTAATCGACGTCTTGGAAGTCCTGCTTGGTCTGTTCCAGCGCTGTTTGTTCATACGCGAGGCGTCCCATCAAGCCGGCAACCTGCGAGTCCCATTCGTTCTGCGCGTCCCCGAGTGCAGGGCCGAAGGACCAGGCCCAGAAGGTCCGCGCTATCGACGCGGAGCAATCACTGCTGTGGTGCCCGGCCATGTCCGTTTCAGGTTGTATATGCTCCCGCAACGCCTTGACTGCCGAGGTCTTCCCCGAGTGATTGGTCTTCAAGTCCTTCTGGGCGCCGCCAGCTGCGCTGTGGAGAGCGACATGATGCTGACGCCGGAGTAGTGCGTCCGACTTCAGCTGTTCCCATTCGTCCCATGCCATCTCAGTAGCTTCCTGTGCGATCGCGGTTCGGATGCTCGGGCCATCCCTGCCCCGGGCCCCAACTGGGCTGCCGGGCCTGGACCTGGGCCGCGGCCGCCTGCTTACGACGCTTGCGCAGAACCCATAGACCGAGGATCACCACCACAATCCCCAGGGCACCAAGGCCCAGAGCCAGCCAGGTGGTGGTCCGAGTCCCGGATTCAGCGGCCTTGTTCGCCCGGCGGGCGTCCGCCGCGGCCGGGGTGCCGGCCGGGCTCGGTGTCGCGGGGGTGGCCGATTCCCCTGACGACGGGGGGTCAGGCAACGGATAGACGTTTGCCGGGCCCGGATCGCCGGGATTCACCAGGGCGATCCGGGGCCGCACGATCCCGAACCCGATCGAATCGTTCCGCTTGGCCCCGTCCGTGGGGCCACCAATGGTGTTGAGCATGACGCGAAGGACTTGGTTGTTCGTCCAGGTGGGGTGCGCGGACCAGATCAGGGCGGCGGAGGCGGAGGCCAGGGCCGTGGCGTCGCTTGTGCCGTGTGATTCGCACAGGCCGGTCCCGCCTGGGCACGCATGCACGATCCCGTCCCCTGGCGCGGACATGTCCACCTGAGGACCGTATTCGGACTCTGCGGTCTTGCGAAGATCCTTGCCCACCGCCGAGACGCCAACCACACCAGGCGTGGCGCCCGGGTACTCGACCGCGTTGTCCACATTTCCGCTGTTGCCCACCGCAGCAAAGACCAACGAGCCTTTATCCAAGGCGTACTTGACCGCTCCGGTCAGCTGCGGCGAGCCTTCGTCCACCCCCAGAGAGATGTTGATGACTTTCGCCTGCTGGTCGGCTGCGTAGCGGATCGCCTGCGGAGCAATACGGTTGAATTGTTTGTTCCCTTCAGCCTGGTTGGCAGTGTCAATTGCCTTGGGCATGCGGAGTGGAAGGATCTTTGCGCCCGGGGCGAGACCGAAAGATCCGTTTCCGCCATGAGCCGATCCCGTACCAGCGATCAACACCGCCATCCCAGTGCCGTGACCCTCGTAGTCGACGTGGGCGTCTCCCGGCTGTCCTTCTGAGAAATCCTTACCCGGCAGGATTTGCCCTGCCAGATCGGGAATGCTCGGGTCGACGCCTGTGTCAATCACTGCGACGGTGACGCCTTTGCCTGTGCTGGTCTTCCACATCCCCTCGGCCTTCATGGCATCGAGAAACCACTGTTGCTCGCGCGTCGTCTCCGCCCCGGCCGGTGCAGCAGCGGCGCCCACCAGTAACAGGCCACACAACACCGATACCGCAGCGGACATGCCGCGTCGAACACTGCTTGATGGCATGAGCTTCCCTCGCGCCTCTCCTGAACCCATCAGTCGATGACCGGCGGCACAACGCGTGGATCGTCCCGCAGCCACGTCTCATCGTCCTCGACTAGGTAGCCGGGGCCTCCCGTGCCCGTCTCGCGCCGCGAACGTCCCTTTTGGGGGTCTCTGGAGGGTCGCCCACCATGGGCTCCGGCCCCCGCGTTCCCTACGACCGGCCTGCCGCCCGAGACGCCTCCTCGCTCCTCAGCCGCACCGGTCGATACAGAACGGGAAGCGGCAGCTCGCCCAGGCTGCTGTGCATTTCCGCCGCTCACCCCGCTGCGGGGAGTCATCGAGCTGCGCCCAGGCATCGCTCCCGGCCGACCTGCTGCCTGACCCGTAAAGCCAGATCCGGTAGCGGGACGCCCCGCACCGTGGCTGCCGGACTCTTCCGCCCCGACGACGGTTCCCTTTGCCACGCTGCTAACGGGCCGATCCGGCGCTGCTGGAACGAGGCGGCCGCCGACAATCCCGGGACTGCTAGGCATACGGACGGTGCCGCGCCCGGGCACAGCTTGCCCAGCACGCGCCAGGGAGCCCTCCCCGGTGGTAGCCCGCCCTGTGCCGGAGGGGCCTGGAGACACACTTTGCGCTCCGCCGAAGACAGGCAGCGGCATACGCAAAGCTGACGTCTCACCGGCGTGACCCTGGACCGGGCCCGGACCGCTCCCCGTGGGGCTCGGAAGCGGCTCTTTCTGCGGCAACGTGGCCACCGAGTCCACATCAACCTGTGCAGGCGGCTGGGCATTGCCCATTGCGTGATGAACTGGGGCAGCGAGGTCTGAGTGGGGCTGCGGGCTTGGGCCGCTGAAACCGGCAGCGGAAGTTCGGTCTGGGTACTCCGGGGAGATGCGGCTGTAGGAAGAGGCACCCGCAGCCTGGCCGCTGGAGTCCGGCACATACCTAACACCGCCGCGCGCATCGTGTGGCGTCGGCGCAATCGACTGCGGCGGTGGCGGAAACTTAGGCCGCTGCAAGCCATTCATCTGCGTCGCAGACTGCTGGTACGCCTGGCCCAGCTTCCGCATCTGGGCTACGGCCTCCTGCCGGACCTTTTCCTTGTCCGCTTCCAGCGCCGCCAGTTCGGCCGTCGACTTTCTGTTGATCGCTGCCGCGTCCGGGTCATTGTGTGCCGCGTGGGCCGCGTCCAGGTTGGCTTGGGCGCTCGGCTTGTCGCGGGGGATGGCGGCCTGGGCCGAGGCGATCGCGTCGGAGGCGTGGCCCAGCCAGGTCGATGAGCCCTCGCTGAAGTCGCCCAGACGCAGCGTGGCGTTGGCCAGGTCTGCGCTCCAGGTGCGGAACGCGTCCGCGCCCGCGCCCTTCCACTCCACCCACTGGGGGCGGACCTTCAGGTCGTCCGCGATCTTGCGGATCTCCTTGGCCGCGGCCGCCAGCCGGTCGGCGGCGCCCTGTACCGTGCCGCTGTTCGCCTGGTCGAGCCAGGCCAGCATGGCTTCGTGGCTCATGCCCTCGAAGGGCGTGCCGGCGCCCACTAGATCGCCCCTCCGGTGTCGCCGCCCGACGACTTCGGGTCGGCCTTGGGCTTCCCGTGCCCGGGGTCGTAGTCGCCGCCGTAGTGCTTCTTGGTCTCCACGCTGATCTCCGCCATCCGCTTGCGGACGTCCGCGTCGATGTTCTGGTAGCCCTTGTGCGAGGCCAGCACCGCGATGCCCATGCCCTCGATGGAGTCCGACAGCAGCGCCGACAGGTTCTCCAGTTCGCTGATCACCGTCTCGTACGAGGTGAACAGGCCCGACGCCTCGGTGAACGCGCCTGCCCCGCCCCCGAACTGCTCGCGGGCCAGGCGTTCCTGACCCACCTCCCCCGGGCCCGCCGGGGAACCCTTGAGGGTGCGGATCAGTTCGTCCACGCGCTGCTGGAACGTCGTGAATGACGACAGTTCGGTGACGACGTCACCAGCAGCCTTCTGTGCCACCTCGGCAACGTTGAACGCCCAAGGCAGTGACTGCGTTCCCGCTCCGCTCTCGCTCGTTCCCAAAACGCCCTCCCCCGTACAGCCCCGATCTCAACCGCAACTCTAACTACGCGTAGTTGCAGTTCACAGTCGTCCCGTCGCAAAGAGCGACTGAAACAGGCCAACGTGGGCCGCGGGGCATCCGGTGGCTTACCTTCCGCAACGCCCTACTGCGCGGACTGAAGGGTGATGCCGCCGCTGTCCGTCGTCAGGTTCACGTGGTGGGCGGCGGTCGGGTCGTCCGGTATGCCGAGCTTCTTGTTGCCGTTCTGGGTCTGCGCCGAGACGTGGTACTTGGCGGGCGGTGCGGTCACGGTAATGCTGCCGTTGGCGGTCTGGGCGGTGACGTCCTGCGCGGTGCCCGGAGCGAGGGAGATCGAGCCGTTCGACGCCCGCGCTGTGACGCCCGCGCCCTTCAGGCCCTTCGCCTCGATCGAGCCGTTGGTGGTGCGGAGGTCGACCGGGCCCGTCGCGCCGCTCACCACAATCCGGCCGTCCTCGGCGGACACCTTCACCGAGCCGACGGAGGAGAAGTTCAGCCCGCCCGCCGTGGTGGACCCGGTGACCGGGACGCCGGCGGGGACGTCGACCGTGTAGTCCACCGAACACTGGCCCGAGCAGCCGCCGAGCACCAGGACGCCGTTCTCCACGTGGTACGTCGGGCCGTCCGGCTTGGACTTGCCTCGGTAGGTGATCTCGCGGTGCACGACCGGCTTGGTGACGCCCTGCTTGCCCCGCACCCGGAAGCCGTCCGACTTTCCGTCTATGCGCACCGCGGTGATCGTGTCCTTGACAGTGGCGTCGTCCTTGAACGTCTTGTCTTCCAGTGGACCGCAGGCGCCGAGCGCGCCCACCGCGAGCGCGGTGAGGGTCACGGCCGCGAACGTGCGGATCCGCAGCTGGGTGGTGCTCATGAGTGAAGTGCCCCCGAAATCAATCCCGTTGGGCGACCCCCGTGCTCGCCCCCTCCGGTCACCAACGTAACCCTGTGCGAAGACCGCGCACCATGGTGCCAGCACCCGGGCCGACGTTCGGTTTCCCGAACCCCACGGGAGGGGGCGGACGGGAAACGCCTGAGGGCGGCACCCCCTTTGGTGGGGGTGCCGCCCTCGGCGTACAGCTACCTACATGGAGCTACCGATCCGTTCGGGATCAGAAGTCCATGTCACCGCCCGGCATGCCGCCCGGAGCGCCGGCCGCAGAGGCCTTCTCCGGCTTGTCGGCGATGACGGCCTCGGTGGTGAGGAAGAGCGCCGCGATGGAGGCGGCGTTCTGGAGCGCGGAGCGCGTGACCTTCGCCGGGTCGATGATGCCCTCGGCGATCATGTCGACGTACTCACCGGTCGCGGCGTTCAGGCCGTGGCCGACGGGCAGGTTGCGCACCTTCTCGACGATGACGCCACCCTCAAGACCACCGTTGACGGCGATCTGCTTGAGCGGAGCCTCCAGGGCGAGCTTCACGGCCTTGGCGCCGGTCGCCTCGTCACCCTCGAGCTCGAGCTTCTCGAACACCGCGGAGGCCTGGAGCAGGGCCACGCCACCACCGGCGACGATGCCCTCCTCGACGGCCGCCTTCGCGTTGCGAACGGCGTCCTCGATGCGGTGCTTGCGCTCCTTGAGCTCGACCTCGGTCGCGGCACCGGCCTTGATGACCGCAACACCGCCGGCGAGCTTCGCCAGGCGCTCCTGCAGCTTCTCGCGGTCGTAGTCGCTGTCCGAGTTCTCGATCTCGGCGCGGATCTGGTTGACGCGACCCTGGACCTGGTCGCTGTCGCCCGAACCGTCGACGATCGTCGTCTCGTCCTTGGTGATGACGACCTTGCGGGCGCGGCCGAGCAGGTCGAGACCGGCGTTCTCCAGCTTGAGGCCGACCTCCTCGGAGATGACCGTGCCGCCCGTGAGGATGGCGATGTCACCGAGCATGGCCTTGCGGCGGTCGCCGAAGCCCGGAGCCTTGACGGCGACGGACTTGAAGGTGCCACGGATCTTGTTGACGACCAGGGTCGACAGGGCCTCGCCCTCGACGTCCTCGGCGATGATCAGCAGGGGCTTGCCCGACTGCATGACCTTCTCAAGGAGCGGGAGCAGGTCCTTGACGGAGCTGATCTTCGAGTTGACGATCAGGATGTACGGGTCGTCGAGCGACGCCTCCATACGCTCCATGTCGGTGGCGAAGTACGCCGAGATGTAGCCCTTGTCGAAGCGCATGCCCTCGGTGAGCTCAAGCTCAAGCCCGAAGGTCTGCGACTCCTCGACGGTGATGACGCCTTCCTTGCCGACCTTGTCCATCGCCTCGGCGATGAGCTCGCCGATCTGGGTGTCGGCGGCGGAGATGGAGGCCGTCGAAGCGATCTGCTCCTTGGTCTCCACGTCCTTGGCCTGCTCCAGGAGGGCGGCGGAGACGGCCTCGACGGCCTTCTCGATGCCACGCTTCAGGGCCATCGGGTTGGCGCCGGCGGCGACGTTGCGCAGACCCTCGCGCACCAGGGCCTGGGCGAGGACGGTCGCGGTGGTCGTTCCGTCACCGGCGACGTCGTCCGTCTTCTTGGCGACTTCCTTGACCAGCTCGGCGCCGATCTTCTCGTACGGGTCCTCGAGCTCGATCTCCTTGGCGATGGAAACACCATCGTTGGTGATCGTGGGGGCGCCCCACTTCTTCTCGAGGACGACGTTGCGGCCCTTGGGGCCGAGGGTGACCTTGACGGCGTCGGCGAGCTGGTTCATCCCGCGCTCGAGACCGCGCCGTGCCTCCTCGTCGAACGCGATGATCTTGGCCATGTGAAGTGGTCCTCCCGGACAGGGGTGGCGTTCTTCGTGGACCGTGCCGGTGCCCGCGACGGACGGCCTGCAGCCCTTGTGGTTCCTTGCCCCACGCGGTCTGCGGACCTCACTGACTCGATCCAAGTTCTGTCACTCTCACTCGGAGAGTGCTAAGCCCAATGATTAGCACTCGGCCCCTGCGAGTGCAAGCGAGTCTCTTGAACCGGGCCCCTCCACTTACCGGTGTCGCGCGGTCCCTCGGGGTGGGCGTGGGCTCCGCCCCCGCGCCCCCGCGCCCGGCTCCCGTCGGCATCTGCGGACCGTGCTCGCTTTTCGCGCCGTTCCCCGCGCCCCTGGGTCCGTTTCCGGCTGCCGACCGTGCGTGGCTGGTCGCGCAGTTCCCCGCGCCCCCAAAAAACCTTGCGCCGTTCCCCGCGCCCCTGGGTCCGCTTCCGGCTGCCGACCGTGCGTGGCCGGTCGCGCAGTTCCCCGCGCCCCCAAAAGCCTTGCGCCGTTCCCCGCGCCCCTGGGTCCGTTTCCGGCTGCCGACCTGGGGCGAGCGGGGTCTAGGGCGGGGGACGCGTGAAGGGGGCCACCCTTTAGGGCAGCCCCCTTCATGCGTGAGTGCGTCGGTGGCCGATCGCGCCGAGATCAGACGGCGAGCTTGACCATGTCCGCCTGTGGACCCTTCTGGCCCTGCGAGATCTCAAACTCGACTCGCTGACCTTCTTCAAGGGTGCGGTAACCGTCCATCTGGATCGCGCTGTAGTGGACGAAAACATCCGCACCACCGTCGACCGCGATGAAGCCGTACCCCTTCTCCGCGTTGAACCACTTGACGGTGCCCTGAGCCATGCCTAACTCCCCTATTACTGGCCCTTGCACGGGACCACACTTCGCGGACCCGGGTCAGACCTGCACCCTCCGACAGGAGAGGGTGTGCGCCGGAACGCGTCGACCGCGGCTGAATGTATCTGCCCAACTGCCCTCTGCAACAGGTCAATCGGACGAGAATTCCGGGCGCACTCGTGGAACGGAATGCCATCAATTCAACATTCCGGGGCAAGTCGGGCCGGGCAAAGCGCACTTAAGGCGCAAAGGGCTCACAGACTTTGACCCCATGTTGTCGCGTTCTCATATGCGCTTGGCACTCGAAGCGAAGGGGCTTTCCCCAACTGTACCCCGCTCAACCATGTTGAATTGCCCCCTCCGCTTCTTATGTGGAGGGGGCAATTCCGAATTGGCGGAGGCGCTGATTCAGCCGCCGGCGACCGCCGGGATGATCGACACGCCCGCGCCCTCGGGCGTCGCCGTCTCCAGACCCTGCTCGAAGCGGACGTCGTCGTCGTTGACGTACACGTTGACGAAGCGGCGCAGCTTGCCCTGGTCGTCCAGGACGCGTGCGGCGATCCCCGTGTGGTTCTTCTCCAGGTCGGCGATGACCTCGGCGAGGGTCGCGCCGTCGGCCGTGACCTCGGCCTTGCCGCCGGTGTAGGTGCGGAGGATCGTGGGGATGCGGACGTTCACGCTCATGGTTCGGTACTCCTAGTCGATCGTTCAGCAGTGGTCCGGGCGGCGCGCCAGGCGTCGGGGCTCCGGCGCGTCGTCGGCAAGACGGGTCAGCGGCCGGTCGGCGGGCGGTCGGTGGCCGGTCGGCGGTCACCCGCATCGTCACCGACAGCGGCCCGGCAGGCCGGTACCCGCGCCGTCAAGCGGCACGGGCGCAGCGAGCCGGACCCGCGCCGAGCCGGACCCGGGCCGCCCGGCCGCCAGTCGGCAGAGGCTCAGCGGGCCAGGCCCGCCTCAGCCTCGCCGTCGTCCGGCAAGGACTCAGTGGGCCAGGCCCGCGTCGCGGAAGGCGTCCAGGCTCGGGCGGATGGTTGCCGTCGCCTGGGACGTGGCGGCCACCGCGTCCAGGGTTTTCAGTCCGTCACCGGTGTTGAGCACGACCGTGGTGAGCGACGGGTCGAGGAGGCCGGCCTCGATGAGCTTGCGGGTGACGCCGACGGTCACGCCGCCCGCGGTCTCCGCAAAGATGCCCTCGGTGCGGGCGAGCAGCTTGATGGCGTCGACGATCTGCTCGTCGTTGACGTCCTCCACCGCACCGCCGGTTCGGCGCGCGATGTCCAGGACGTACGGGCCGTCCGCCGGGTTGCCGATGGCGAGCGACTTGGCGATGGTGTCCGGCTTCTGCGGGCGTACGACGTCGTGCCCGGCCTTGAAGGCCGTCGACACCGGGGAGCAGCCCTCGGCCTGGGCGCCGAAGATCTTGTACGGCTTGTCCTCGACCAGGCCGAGCTTGATGAGCTCCTGAAGGCCCTTGTCGATCTTGGTGAGTTGCGAGCCCGAGGCGATCGGGATGACCAGCTGGTCGGGCAGCTGCCAGCCGAGCTGCTCGCAGATCTCGTACGCCAGCGTCTTGGAACCCTCGCCGTAGTACGGACGCAGGTTGACGTTGACGAAGCCCCAGCCCTCGCCCAGCGGGTCGCCGATGAGCTCGGAGCAGAAGCGGTTCACGTCGTCGTAGTTGCCCTCGATGCCGACGAGCTCGCCGCCGTACACCGCGGCCATGACGACCTTGCCCTGCTCCAGGTCGTGCGGGATGAACACACAGGAGCGGAAGCCGGCCCGCGCGGCGGCGGCGCCGACCGCGCCGGCGAGGTTTCCGGTGGAGGAGCAGGAGAGCGTGGTGAAGCCGAAGGCGCGGGCGGCCTCAAGGGCCTGGGCGACGACGCGGTCCTTGAAGGAGTGCGTCGGGTTGCCGGAATCGTCCTTGACGAACAGCTTGCCGGGCTCGACGCCCAGTTCGCGCGCCAGGTTCTCGGCCTTGACGAGCTTGGTGAAGCCGGGGTTCAGGTTCGGCTTGTCGGCCACGTCGGCGGGGACGGGCAGCAGCGGCGCGTAACGCCAGATGTTCTCGGGACCGGCCTCGATCTGCTTGCGCAGCGCCTCGGGGTCGCCGAGCGGCAGGTCATAAGCCACTTCGAGCGGTCCGAAACACAGTTCACAGGCGAAGATCGGGCCAAGTTCGAAACGCTGGCCGCACTCGCGGCAGGAAAGCGCGGACGCCGGACCGAGATCGACCGGGGTGCCGGAAGCAGTACCGGAAGAGGTCGTGGAAGGGGTGCCGGAAGTGGTCTCGGCGGTGGTGCGGCTTTCGGCAGTCTGTGCAGACATGGAGGGAGGCCCTTTCTCCTCATCTTCCTCAGGGCGAACTTCGCCATGAGACGGATTTGGCACCTTCCCTAGCCGGTGGCCTCGTGTCTTGATCGACGTGCGTACGTGATCGACGAGAACCGACTGGAGGGTTGCCGGGGCTTCAACGGGCCGTTTCCCTCTGCCCCTCTGGATGAGCGGTATTCGATTGTCGGCGTGGGGACCCCCGGCATGCGACGGTCCCTCGCGTTGTTCAAGACTGTAACCGAAGCCCTGGACGCTTGAGATAGTCGTCCGAACCGCGAGATGGATCACACAAGGAGGCCGACGACCGTGCTGGAAGAGGTGGAACGCTGGCTGAGCAGGCGTTCCTGGTCCGCGGCCGAGCGGCCGCTGGAGCGGATGCTGGCCGCGAAACACCGTACGGGAACGACCGTCAGCGTGGTGCTGCCCGCGCTCGACGAGGAGGCCACGGTCGGCGAGATCGTGGCCACGGTCCGGCGGGAGCTGATGACCGCTTCCGTGCCGCTCGTCGACGAACTGGTGGTCGTCGACTCCGGCTCCACCGACCGTACGGCCGAGGTCGCGGCCGCCGCCGGGGCCCGGGTCGTGCACCGCGACGCGATCCTGCCTGCGCTGCCCGCGCTGCCCGGCAAGGGCGAGGTGCTGTGGCGCTCGCTCCTTGTGACCAGCGGCGACGTGGTGTGTTTTGTCGACGCCGACCTCAAGGACTTCGACGCGACGTTCGTCTCCGGCATCGTGGGGCCGCTCCTGACCGACCCGGACGTGGACTTCGTCAAGGCGATGTACGACCGTCCGCTCGGCACGGCCGCGGGCCAGGGCGGCCGGGTCACCGAGCTGGTGGCGCGCCCGCTGCTCAACCTCCACTGGCCCCAACTGGCCGGAATCGTCCAGCCGTTGGGCGGGGAGTACGCCGCCAGGCGCGCCCTGCTCGAACGGCTTCCCTTCCCCGTCGGATACGGGGTCGAGCTCGCGCTCCTCGTCGACGCGCTGCACACGGTGGGGCTCGACGCGCTGGCCCAGGTCGACGTGGGCGTACGCAAGCACCGCCACCAGGACGGCCAGGCGCTCGGCCGGATGGCCGCCGCGATCTACCGCACCGCCCAGCTGCGGCTGTCCCGCGGCCACCTCGTACGCCCCGAGCTGACCCAGTTCGAACGCGGCGAGCACGGCTTCGTGCCGCGCACGTACGCGGTGGACACCGAGGAGCGGCCCCCGATGCGGGAGATCGAGGAGTACCAGGTGCACCGGGCGGCGTAACCGGTCCAGAGGGGTGGCTCGATCCCGTCCATGGGGTCGGGCGTACGGGTGTTTGAGGTATTGCGGGGCGGGCTAGGTTCCGCATCATGGTCACCGCGCACACATCCCCCCGGGCTCAGGTCCTCGTCGCGTCCAACCGCGGCCCCGTCTCGTACGTCCTCAACGAGGACGGCTCGCTCGAATCCAGGCGGGGCGGCGGCGGCCTCGTCTCCGGGCTCAGCGCGATCGGCTCCGACGTGGACTCGGTGTGGGTGTGCGCGGCGCTCGGCGAGGGCGACCGCGAGGCGGTGCGGCGGGGCGTGGGCGAGCAGGGCGTCCGGATGCTGGACATCGAGGCGGACGTATTCGCCGACGCGTACAACGGCATCGCGAACTCGGTGCTGTGGTTCGTCCAGCACATGCTGTACCAGACGCCGCTCGAACCGGTCTTCGACGCGGAGTTCCGGCGGCAGTGGGCGTCCTACGAGGCGTACAACCGGGCCTTCGCCGAGGCGCTGGCGGCGGAGGCGGCGGACGGGGCGCGCGTCCTGGTGCAGGACTACCACCTGGCGCTGGTCCCCGGCATGCTCCGTGAGCTCCGCCCCGACCTGCGCATCGGGCACTTCTCGCACACGCCGTGGGCGCCTGCGGACTACTTCCGGATGCTCCCGGACGACATCGCGCGCCAGTTGCTGCGCGGGATGCTCGGGGCGGACCGGCTCGGGTTCCTCACCTGGCGGTGGGCATCGGCGTTCGCGGACGCGGTGGTGCTCATACTGGAGGGCGAGGCGGACCTGATCACCCCGCACGGCGACGGCCGGCGCCGTTTCCGGCACGGGACGAGCGGCGGGCCCACCCGGACGACGGACATCGCGGTGCACCCGCTGGGCGCGGACGGCGACTTCCTGCGGGAGCGCGCGCACCAGGGCGACGTCGAGGAGCGGATGGTCGCGCTGCGCGAGCAGATCGGGGCGGGCCGCAAGGCGATCGTGCGGGTCGACCGCACCGAGCTGTCCAAGAACATCGTGCGCGGCCTGCACGCCTACCGGCACCTGCTGGACACGCGCCCCGAGTGGCGCGAGCGGGTCGTGCACGTCGCCTTCGCCTACCCCTCGCGGCAGGACCTGGCGGTGTACCGGGACTACACGGCTCAGGTCGCCCGGGTCGCCGAGGACATCAACGCGGCGTACGGGACGGAGAGTTGGACTCCGGTCGTGCTGCACGTCCAGGACGACTTCGCCCGCTCCCTCGCGGCGTACCGGCTCGCGGACGTCGCCCTGGTCAACCCCGTACGGGACGGCATGAACCTCGTCGCCAAGGAGGTGCCGGTGGTGTCGGACGCGGGGTGCGTGCTGGTGCTGTCGCGCGAGGCGGGGGCGTACGAGGAGCTGGGCGGGGACGCGCTGGTCGTGAACCCGTACGACGTCACGGGTACGGCGGACGCGCTGCACGCGGGGCTCTCCATGGCCGAGGACGAGCGGGCGGAACGCACGAAGCGGCTGGCCGCGGCGGGTACGGCGCTGCCGCCGCGACGGTGGTTCCTCGATCAGTTGGAGGCGCTGGAGCGGCTGGAGACGCCGGACACCCTCTAGTCCCTGCGGGGCGGGGCGGGGCGGGGCTGGGCTGGGCTGGGCTGTGGCTTTGGCCGGACGCCCGGGTCTGGCCCTGCCGGGGCTTGGGCCGGGTGCTGGGGCCAGGCCCTGCGGGGCCCGGGGGCGGGGTCGCGCCTCCGGGGCCGCCGGCCGCCGGGTTGTTACATGCGTGCTGCCAAGTCCCTCAGGAACGCGGTCACCGACGCCGGGCCGTCCAGCACCAGGTCGGCCCTTTCGGCCAGTTCGGGCATGACGGTGTCCGCGGCCACCAGGAGGCCCGGCACGCCGTCGGAGCGCAGTTTTTCGACGGCGGCGAACGCGGGCAGGTCGCCCAGGTCGTCACCCGCGTACAGAACGGCCTCGGCGCCCACCTCGCGTACGTACGCCGCCAGCGCCACGCCCTTGTCCATGCCGGGCGGCCTCAACTCCAGGACCATACGGCCGGGTTCGAGGACGAGGCCGTGGCGGGTCGCCAGGTCGGCGAGCGGTGCGCGCAGTGCCTCGTACGCCGCCTCTGGGTCGCTGGCCCGACGGGTGTGGACCGCAACGGCTTGGCCCTTCTCCTCGATCCAGGTGCCGCGCCAGGCGCCGTGCGTGTCGAGGACACCGGGGAGTTCCGCGCGGGCCGCGGCTACGCCCGGGTGGGGGTCGGGGGTGCGGACGGTGCCGGTGACCGCGTCCCAGCGTTCGGCGCCGTAATGGCCAAGGACCACCAGGTGTTCCAGGCCGGGCACGCCCGCGAAGCCGCCGTAGCGGACCGCGACGCCGGCCGGGCGGCCGGTGACGACGGCGACGGACGCCACGTGCGGGGCGAGCGCGGCGAGCGCGGGCACGGCGTCGGGGTGGGCTCTAGCCTGTTCGGGGTCGGCGACGATCTGGGCGAGCGTGCCGTCGAAATCCAGCGCGACGACGGCTCGCTCGGGGCGCGCGACGATCGCGGCGAGGCCGTCGCGGCCGGCCTGGGTGACGGGGGTCGGCAGGGGTTCCGGTTCCGGTTGGCTTCCCATGCGGTTGAGCCTATCGGGGTGGGTGGGGGGCGTGCCGGTCAGCGTCGGCCTTGCCGGGCTTCCGGCGCCGGGGGCGTGCCGGTCAGCGGCGGGGGCGCTGTGCCTCGCGGAGGCGGGGGCGTGCCGGTCAGCGGCGGGCGCGCTGTGCCTCGCGGAGGCGGGGGCGTGCCGGTCAGCGGCGGGCGCGCTGTGCCTCGCGGAGGCGGCGCAGGCGGTTGACCGTCACGGGGTCGTGGGCGAGGGCCCGGGCGTCGTCCAGCAGGGTGTTGAGCAGCTGGTAGTAGCGCGTGGGGGACATTCCCAGCTCCTCCCGGATGACGCGTTCCTTGGCGCCGGGGGTGGGCCAGGAGCGACCCTCCGTCCGCAGGACGGCTTGCGCGCGGTCGTCCAGGCCGTTGTCGTCGCCGCCGTCGTCTGTCATGCGGCCACGGTAGCTTCCCCACCTGGACCCTCCGGGGGTGGGATGGGCTTTGACCTCGGCCGGGGTGGGACTGGGTCCGGGTGGGACTGGGTTCCGTTCGGCTGCGGGGCCGTGCGGGGTTGCTCGCGCAGTTCCCCGCGCCCCTCAAACCCTGCGTTCGGCTGCGGGGCCGTGCGTGGCCGGGCGCGCAGTTCCCCGCGCCCCTGGCGGTACTGGCGTCGGCCGGGGCCGCAACGAACACGGCCCTCACTCGTCGGCCGCCATCGCGTTCCGCTGCGGATCATGCGTGGCCGGGCGCGCAGTTCCCCGCGCCCCTGGCGGCACTGGCGTCGGCCGGGGCCGCAACGAGCACGGCCCTCACCCGTCGCTCGCCATCGCGTTCCGCTGCGGATCGTGCGTGGCCGGGCGCGCAGTTCCCCGCGCCCCTGGCGGTACTGGCGTCGGCCGGAATGGCATTTTCAGCCCGCCATCATGGCCCCCTGAAGCGTGAACGAACTCCGGGGCGCAGCCCCGAGGCGGGGGCCCGGGGGCGCAGTCCCCGCACGCGGGCCGGGGCGCAGCCCCGAGGGGGTTGGGGCCGGGCCGGGGCGCAGGCCCGGGGAGTTGGGGCTGGGCCAGGGTCGTTCGGTTCCGCCGTCGGAACTACTCCGCGTTGTCCGCGTCCGTCGCCACCTTCGCGATGTCCTGGAGGACCGCCCTCGGCGAGCCCCCGGGTGCCACCGCCGAGCCGATCTTCTTCTTCACCGTCTCGCTCACCTTCGGCCACGACGTCTTGCCCACCGGGGGCAGCTCGGACGTGGGCAGCGCGGCCAGGAACGGCTTGAGGTCCTGGTGCTTGGAGTCGGCCGCCATCGCCGAGGACGCCGACACCGTGGACGGCAGCAGGTCGTACTGGTCGGCGAACTGGAGCACGTTCTGGTCGGAGAACGTGAAGTCGAGGAACTTCCCGATCTGCGCCCGGTGCCCGCCCTGCTTGAAGCCCATGATCCAGTCGGCGACACCCATCGTCGCCTTGGCCTGGCCGTTCTGGCCGGGCAGCGGGACCTTGCCGACCTTGATGCCCTTCTTCTCGGCCGCCTCCATCAAGGACGGGTGGCCGTTGAGCATGCCGACCTCGCCCTTCGCGAACGCGTCGAACGCGTCCTGCCGGTTGAGCTTGCCGGGCGCGACGGGGCCGGTCAGCTCGGGCTCGACGAGGTTCGCCTTCAGCCACTCGAAGGTCTGGATGTTCTCGGGCGAGTCGATGTCGTAGCCATCGACCGTGTTGGTGTAGCCGCCGTTGCCGCTGAGCATCCACATCATGGTCTCGGCCTGCGCCTCCTCGCTGCCGAGCGGCAGCGCGAAGGGGGTCTTCACGCCCTTCGACTTGAGCGCCTTGGCGTCGGACGCGAGCTCGGCCCATGTGGTGGGCGGCTTGATGTGCGCCTGGTCGAACAGCGTCTGGTTGTAGAAGAGCAGGCGCGTGGAGGCCACGAACGGCATGCCGTACTGGACGCGCCGGACGTTGCCCGCGTCGGCGAGCGGTGCGAGGAAGTTGGCCTCGACGGGGATGGAGAGCAGCTGGTCGGCGCTGTAGAGCTTGCCGGTCGCCGCGTAGTCGGAGTACGCGCCGATCTGGGCGATGTCGGGGGCATGGCCCGCCTTGACCATGTCGGCGACCTTGGCGTCGACGACGTCCCAGGAGAAGATCTGGACGTCGACCTTGATGCCCGGGTTCTTCTTCTCGAAGGCCCCGACGACGTTGTGCCAGTACGTCTTCGTGGTGTTGCCGCCGGCTATGTCGTAGTCGGCGGCCACCAGCTTGAGGGTGACGTCACCGGAACCGCTCCCGCCGCCGCATTCCGAGAGCACTGCCGTCATGCCGAATGCGGCCAGTGCCGCGGTCAAGCCGAAGAAGCGCCTGCGCACGCGCTATCCCACCCTCGTTGTGATCCTCGCGGATCCAGTCGGTCCCCCGCGACATCCTGTGTTCGAGCTGCGATGTTCCCTCAATCGGGGGTTTGAGGTCTACATCGGTCGCATATCGCTTCCGCAACAGCCGGTGCAAGGGTACATTGGGAAACTTTCGACCGAGAAAGCGCTTTCTCTTTCCCCCGGCGAGTGGACTAGACCTTTAGTGGGTGTTGGCGCGAGACTGTCCCCGTGAGACACGTCATCGCCCTGGATGTGGGCGGCACCGGGATGAAAGCCGCCCTCGTCGGGGCGCAGGCCGCGCTGTCCGGGGACAGGCCCCCCGGGCCCCCCGCGCTCCTCCACCAGGCGCGCAGGTCGACCGGCAGGGAGCGCGGCCCCGATGCCGTCGTCGAGTCGATCCTCGACTTCGCCGCGGAGCTGCGGGCGTACGGCGAGAAGCACCTGGGCGAGAGCGCCGTCGCGGCCGGCGTCGCCGTGCCCGGCATCGTCGACGCCGAGAACGGCATCGCCTCGTACTCCGCCAACCTGGGCTGGCGCGACGTACCCATGCGCCGGCTGCTCAGCGAGCGGCTGCGCGGCGTGCCGGTCGCGCTCGGCCACGATGTGCGCACCGGCGGGCTCGCCGAGGGCCGCATCGGGGCGGGCAACGGCGCCGACCGCTTCCTCTTCGTGCCGCTCGGCACCGGCATCGCGGGCGCCATCGGCATCGACGGCCGCGTCGAGCCGGGCGCGCACGGCTTCGCCGGGGAGATCGGCCACATCGTGGTACGCCCCGGCGGTGTCGCCTGCCCGTGCGGCCAGCGGGGCTGCCTCGAACGGCTCGCCTCCGCGTCGGCGGTCTCGCTGGCCTGGGCCGAGGCGAGCGGCGACCCGGCCGCGGACGCCGCCGACTGCGCCAAGGCCGTCGAATCCGGCGACCCCCGGGCGCTCGCCGTCTGGCACGACGCGATCGACGCGCTCGCCGACGGCCTGGTCACCGCGCTCACCCTGCTCGACCCCCGGGTGCTGATCATCGGTGGCGGACTCGCCGAAGCCGGGGAAACCTTGTTCGTACCGCTCAGGGCGGCCGTCGAGGAGCGCGTGACGTTCCAGAAGCTGCCCGAGATCGTCCCGGCGGCCCTCGGTGACACCGCGGGGTGCCTGGGCGCGGGCCTGCTCGCCTGGGACCTCGTCGCCGCCGCTCAGGACCCCACCACCCGTCCCGCCGTGGGCCGCGGATCCGCCACCGACTCCAGTGAGGTAACCGCCTGATGGCCGCATCGAAAGTTCTCTCGGGCGCCCGTGTCGTCCTGCCGACCGGGGTCGTCGAGAACGGACGCGTGATCGTCGACGGCACCGCCATCTCCGGGTCCGCCCCGGCCGATGCGCCCTCCCTGGACCTGTCGGGCCACTGGGTGGTGCCCGGCTTCGTCGACATGCACAACCACGGCGGCGGCGGCGCGTCCTTCAGCAACGGCACGGTCGAGGACGTACTCAAGGGTGTGCACACCCACCGGCTGCACGGCACCACCACTCTGGTCGCCTCGACCGTCACCGGCGAGATGGACGTGCTCGCGCAGCGCGCCGGGCTGCTGTCCGAGCTCGTCGAGCAGGGCGACCTGGCCGGCATCCACTTCGAGGGCCCCTTCATCTCGCCCTGCCGCAAGGGCGCGCACAGCGAGAGCCTGCTGCGCCACCCGGACCCGGCCGAGGTCCGCAAGCTGATGGACGCCGCGCGCGGCACCGCCAAAATGGTCACCCTGGCCACCGAGCTGCCCGGCGGTCTCGACTCCGTACGGCTGCTCGCCGAGCACGGCGTCGTCGCGGCCATCGGCCACACCGACGCCTCGTACGAGCAGACGGTGGCGGCGATCGACGCCGGCGCCACCGTCGCGACCCACCTCTTCAACGCGATGCCCCCGCTCGGCCACCGCGAGCCGGGCCCGATCGCGGCCCTCCTTGAGGACGACCGGGTCACCGTCGAGCTGATCAACGACGGTACGCATCTGCACCCCGCCGCCCTCGAACTCGCCTTCCGGCACAAGGGCGCGGACCGGGTCGCGTTCATCACCGACGCCATGGACGCGGCCGGATTCGGCGACGGTCTCTACCACCTGGGGCCGCTGGCGGTCGAGGTCAAGGAGGGCGTGGCGCGGCTGGTGGAGGGCGGCTCCATCGCGGGGTCCACCCTCACCCTGGACCGCGCGTTCCGGCGGTCGGTGACCGTCGACCGGCTGTCCGTCGAGGACACCGTGCGGGCGCTCTGCGCCAACCCGGCCCGGCTGCTCGGCCTCGACGACAAGGTCGGCTCGCTCGAACCCGGCAAGGACGCCGACCTGGTGGTCCTGGACGCCGACTTCGCCGTCAAGGGCGTGCTGCGCAAGGGCAGTTGGGTGGTCGAGCCGCAGCTCGGCCCGGCCGGGGGCGCGGGCCGTCCGTAAGGGCGGCGGGCCCGGGGGCTGGGCGCGCCGCCCTGCGTTTGGCATGATCACCCCGTGATTCTGACCGTCACGCTGAACACCGCACTCGACATCACCCACCGCGTCCCCGCCCTCGTACCGCACGCGAGTCATCGCGCCGACGAGGTCATCGAGCGTCCCGGCGGCAAGGGCCTGAACGTGGCCCGGGTGCTGGCCGCGCTGGGCCACCGGGCGGTGGTGACCGGGTTCGTCGGCGGCCCGAGCGGCGAGGTGCTGCGCGCGCTGCTCGCCAAGGACGCGCCCGTCGACGAGCTCGTCCCCATCGGGGGCGCCACCCGTCGCACGCTGGCCGTGGTGGACGCGGCCACCGGCGACACGACCCAGTTCAACGAGCCGGGCCCGCTCGTATCGCCCGCCGAGTGGGACGCCTTCCTCGCCACGTACGCACGGCTGCTGGAGGGCGCCGACGCGGTGGCCCTGTGCGGCAGCCTGCCGCCGGGCATCCCCGTCGGTGCGTACGCCCAGCTGGTGCGCCAGGCCCGTACCGCGAAGGTGCCGGTGCTCCTGGACACCAGCGGCGAGGCGCTGCGGCGCGGCATCGCGGCCCGGCCCGATCTGGTCAAGCCCAACGCGGACGAGCTGGCCCAGCTGACGGGTTCGCGCGAGCCGCTGCGGGCGGCGCGGGACGCGCGCAGGCGCGGGGCCCGCACGGTGGTCGCCTCGCTCGGCGCCGAGGGCCTGCTCGCCGCGTCCCCCGACGGCCTGTGGCGGGCAGCCCCGCCGGCCGCGGTCCGCGGCAATCCGACGGGCGCGGGCGATTCGGCGGTGGCCGGTCTGCTGTCGGGCCTGGTCGACGGCCTGGACTGGCCGGGCCGCCTGACCCGCGCGGTGGCCCTGTCCGCGGCGACCGTACTGGCGCCCGCGGCGGGCGAGTTCGACGCGGCGGCGTACGAGAAAATGCTCGGCTCGGTGCGGGTGACGGAGCACGCGCACTGAACCGAGCAGGTTCCGCGGGGTGGTTCAGGAGGAGGCGGGCGTCAGCCAGAACTGGTCGATGTTGGCGTTGCACTGGTTGCCCTGCTCGCAGGACAGCTTGATCTCGTTGACGCCCTTGTCCAGCTGCACCAGGGCGTAGGTGCTCTGCCAGCCCTTGGCCCAGTCACCGGCCGGCGAGTGCGCGAAGTTCCTCATGTTCATCGGGCGCGACTCGGGCTTGCCGTTGAGCGTTATCGTCGCGTTCGCGTCGGCGCCCGGCACGCCGTAGCGCAGGTTCAGCTTGTACGAGCCGGCCTTCGGGACGGTGGGCTTCCAGGTCACCGAGGCGCCCACGTTGTTGAAGTTGCCGACGAACGCGCCGCCGGTGCCCTGCGCGCCCGTCACATTGGTGCCGACCTGCGCGGAGCCGCCGAGCGTCAGCGTGGCCGCGTCGCCCTTGGGGAGCGCCGCGGGGGCGGAGTCCGATGGCGTCGGGCCGGTGCTCGGCTTCGAGGGCTGCCCGGACGTGGAGCTGCCGGGCTTGGCCGTGTCGTCCTTCTTGTCCTTGCTGCCACTGTTGCTGGCCAGTGCCACGCCGATGCCGATGCAGACCGCCGCGACCACGGCGACCGCGCCGATCAGCAGGCCCTTGGTGTTGGGGCCTCGGCCGCCGCCGCCGGTCTGCTGCGGGGGCGGGCCCTGGCGGGGCGGGCCGCCGGGGTAGGTCTCGGGCGCCGCGTACTGCGCCGCCGGCTGACCGTACGGCTGGGGCGCGGGGCCCTGGGGCTGCTGGCCAGGCCCTTGGTACTGCTGCTGCGGGGGGCCTTGGTGCTGCTGCTGCGGGATCTGTCCGTACTGGCGCTCACCGACCGTGCGCACCTGGTTGTACGACGTCCTGGGGACTCCGGGCTGCTGCCCCACCGTCGGACCCGGGTAGCCGTAGCCGCCGCCGGTGCGGGGCGGGGTGGCGCCTGCGGCCTGCCCGTCCTCGTACAGGTAGCCGAACGGATCGTCGTCCTCGGGGGTGTTCGCGCCGCTGTTGCCGGGCGTCGTCATCCGGGGTCACTCCTCACTGTCCGCCAGCCGTCGCCGACCGGCCGAGCCTACCCCGAACGGACCGCTGCCCGATCTGGCCCCGGCCACACGTGAAAAGTGCCGGTTCCGTTCAGCCCGCCCGGCGGTGGACCTTGGAACGCGACCGCTTCTCGATGTACATCCGCTGGTCGGCCGAGCGCAGGACCTCTTCGACGGACATGCCGCAGCTGGCCCAGCCGATGCCGAAACTGGCCCCGACGCGGACGGCTCTGCCGTCCACCCGGATGGGCGGGATGATCGCGTTGCGCAGCCGAACCGCCAGGTCGGCGGCGTCGGCCGCGCCGAGCCCGTCGGCGAGGACGACGAATTCGTCACCGCCGAGCCGGGCCACGGTGTCGCCGTCGCGCACGCCCGTGGTGAGCCGGCGTGCGACCTCGATGAGGACCGCGTCGCCGGTGTGGTGGCCGAACCTGTCGTTGATCGACTTGAAGCCGTCGAGGTCGCAGAAGAGCACCGCGAGCCCCTTCGTACCGTCGTCGATCTCACTGCCGGGGGCCACGGTGTGGACGTGGTGGTCGTAGGGTCCGCCGCCGGGCAGCGCGTCGAAGTCGAAGCCGTCGGCGCGGAAGGCGTGCCCGTGCGCCTCGCTCTCACCGGTGGCGGGCAGCCGGTCGTACGCCGCGTCCAGGGCGTCGGCGGTGGCCGCGGGGCCGACCGAGTGCGGCCGTGGACACAGCCGCGCCGACAGCCTGGCCCGCAGTTCGGCGCTGTTGGGCAGGCCGGTGAGGGCGTCGTGCGAGGCGCGGTGGGCGAGCTGGAGCTCGTGGCGCTTGCGGTCCTCGATGTCCTCGACGTGCGTGAGCAGGAAGCGGGGCCCGTCGGCGGTGTCGGCGACCACGGAGTTGCGCAGCGACACCCACACGTACGTGCCGTCGCGCCGCCCGAGCCGCAGTTCGGCCCGGCCGCCCTCGGCCGAGGTGCGCAGGAGCGTCCCTATGTCCTCGGGGTGCACGAGGTCGGCGAAGGAGTAGCGCCGCATCACGGACGCGGGCCGCCCGAGCAGCCGGCACAGCGCGTCGTTGGTACGCAGGAGGCGGCCGTGCTGGTCGCCGCCCATCTCGGCGATGGCCATGCCCGACGGCGCGTACTCGAAGGCCTGCCGGAAGCTCTCCTCACTGGCGCGCAGGGCCTGCTGCTCGCGCTCAAGGCGGACCAGGGCGCGCTGCATGTTTGCGCGCAGCCGTGCGTTGCTGATCGCAATCGCGGCCTGCGACGCATACATCTGGAGCGCTTCACGCCCCCAGGCGCCGGGCTTGCGGCCGTTGCGGGGCTTGTCGACGGAGATGACGCCGAGAAGTTCCTGGGTGCCGCCGGAGGAGTACATCGGGGCGTACAGGCGGTCCTGCGGATGCCACTCGTCCGCGAACCGCGGGTCGGGGCCCTCCGTGTACCACTGGGGGACGTCGTCCTCCAGGAGCACCCAGCCCTCGGTGTGCGGGATGAAGCGCAGCCCGTCCCAGTCCTCGCCCATCGACAGGCGCCGCTCCCACGACGTGCGCGAGCCGACCCGGCCGGTGATCAGGGCTTCGGCGGCGGCGTTGCCCGCGAAGGCCGCGACGACCAGGTCACCGTCGGGGCGTACGAGATTGACGCAGGCCAGCTCGTAGCCGAGCCCGGCGATGACACCGTCCGCGACGGTCTGCAACGTGTCCGCAAGACTGCGGGCCGTGTTGAGCTCTCCGACCACCTGGTGCAGCTGCCTCAGGGTCGCAAGACGGACGTAGGGCTCCGACTCGGTCTCCATTGCTCGCTCTCCCCGAGACCTCGACAGCAACTCCTGGCTTTAGACCGGCATTCCTTTTCGTGCTGTCCCGCCACTGAATCACAGCGAGCTGTCTAGCCGGTACACAGGGTCAACAAATAGTGCGTTCTGTGACTCAAGTCACAGCAGATGATGGAGGGTTGGCCGTTCTTTCCGTCTTTGCCCCCTGTGTTTCCTGAACGCAAACTGAGAACGGACTGGGAGCCGGCTGGGAACGGGCCCCCTCCGGCCGGGCGCGAGGTGGCGTCCGCCGCGAGACCTAGGTCCCGCCTGGTCCCAGGGCCCGATGCGGTGCGCGGTGGCAGGAGACTAGCGTTCCGTTTGTGTTGCAGACACCCCTTACCGCCGCCCTTTCCGCGCTTGCCCCGGCGATCCCTCATCCTGAGGGGGTGAGCAATGACGAGTTCCGCGCCGCGATGTCCCGGCTGGCCGCGGGCGTGGTCCTGGTGACCGCGCACGACACCGACCACGGACCCCGCGGCGAAGACGTCGGCATGACCGCGACGGCCTTCCTCTCGGTGTCCCTCGACCCACCGCTCGTCCTGGTCTCGCTGCGCAACGGCTCACGGATGGACGACCTCCTGGCGGAGCAGCCCCTGTGGGCGGTCTCGGTGCTGTCCGAGAGCCAGCGGCACATCGCGGGCCGGTTCGCCATGAAGGGCCGGATCAGCGACCGCCTGCTGTTCGACGACATCCCGTACAGCAGGGGCGAGGCGAGCGGCGCCCCGCTGGTGGGCGGCGCGCTCGCGACCCTGGAGTGCCGCACCGAGCAGCGCGTCGAGGCGGGCGACCACACACTGGCGATCGGCCGCGTCCTGACGGCCCGTCTGCCCAGCACCGAGGGCGGCCCGCTGACGTACTTCCGGGGCAAATACCGCCAACTGGGGTGATACCGGCCGGTTATTGCGGCTACCAGTCCTGGCCGGAGCGGCCCTTCTTCGTCTGGGCGCGCTGCTTCTTCTCCCGCAGGCGGCGCTCATTGATGCCGCGGGGGATCTTCGTGGCACGGCGCGCCCTGGGCGGCGGGGCGGTCGCCTCGGCGAGCAGGGACGCGAGCCGGACCGCGGCGGTCTCGCGGTTGCGCCACTGCGAACGGTGCTCCGAGGCGCGTACGGAAAGGACGCCGCCCACGAGCCGGCTCGCGAGCCGGTCGAGCGCGCGGGCCTTCCAGACCTCGGGCAGCGCCTCGGTCCTCGCGAGGTCGAAGCGGAGCTCCACCTGTGAGTCGCTGGTGTTGACGTGCTGGCCACCGGGCCCTGACGACCTGGAGAAACGCCAGATCAGCTCGGCCTCCGGGAGGGAGACGGAGCCGCGGATGACATAGGGCCCGGACATGACATCCATGGTGACGGCTGCGGAGCACGGCGTCACCCTCTTTTCCCCTCCGCAGGCCCGGGCTCCCGCCGTATCCGGCCCGGGCTCCGTCCCGCGTCCGACCCGGAACCGTCCGGCGTCCGCCCCGGGATCACGCTGCGTCCGGCCCTCGGGCCCCCGGCATCCGGCCCGGTATCCCGCCGCATCCGGCCCGGGCAAAGAAAGCAAAGCGGGATGGAACCTCTCGGTCCCCTGCCGACGTTATGGGGAGTGACGGTAGCTTCGGGACGGCTCGAAGCCCGCACACACGACGAACACGATGAAGGGGACACCCCATGGCTGTAAGCCTGTCCAAGGGCGGCAACGTCTCGCTCACCAAGGAGGCCCCGGGCCTGACCGCCGTCACGGTCGGCCTCGGCTGGGACGTCCGCACCACCACCGGAACCGACTTCGACCTCGACGCCTCGGCGATCGCCGTGAACACGACGGGCAAGGTCTACTCCGACGGCCACTTCGTCTTCTTCAACAACAAGTCGACGCCGGACCAGACCATCGTCCACACCGGTGACAACACCACCGGCCAGGGCGAGGGCGACGACGAGGCGATCAACGTCAACCTCGCCGGCCTTCCGGCCGACGTCGACAAGATCGTCTTCCCGGTCTCCATCTACGACGCCGAGACCCGCTCGCAGAACTTCGGCCAGGTGCGCAACGCCTACATCCGCATCGTCAACCAGGCCGGCGGCGCCGAGATCGCCCGCTACGACCTGAGCGAGGACGCCGCGACCGAGACCGCGATGGTCTTCGGCGAGCTGTACCGCAACGGCGCGGAGTGGAAGTTCCGCGCCGTGGGCCAGGGGTACGCGTCGGGCCTCGTCGGCATCGCGCAGGACTTCGGCGTCAGCGTCTGACGCCCCCGATGTGAGCTGCCCCCGGCGTCCGCGCCGGGGGCACCTTCATGCCCGACCGGTGTCCGCGCCAGGGGGCCTTCCCGTATGCCCGGTGTCCACGCCGGGGGCCTTGCCGTGTGCCCGGTGTCCGCGCCGGGGGCACCTGTCACGTGTGCCCGGTGTCCGCGCCGGGGGCGCCTTCACATGCGCCCGGTGTACGCGCTGGGGGGGCCTTCACGGGCGTCCGGCATCCGCGCCGGGGGGCCTTCACGTGTGCCCGGTGTCCGCGCCGGGGGCGCCTTCACATGCGCCCGGCATCCGCGCCAGGGCCACCTTCACGGGCGTCCGGCATCCGCGCCAGGGGGCCTCCACGTGTGTCCGCCGTCCGCGCAGGGGGGCCTTCACGTGTGCCCGCCGTCCGCGCAGGGGCACATCACATGCGTCCGGCATCCGCGCCCAGGGGCGCCTTCACGTGTGCCCGGGGCCGGCGCCGTGCGGCACCTTCACATGTGCCCGGCATCCGCGCCAGGGCCACCCTCACAGTGCCCGGCGCCCGCGCCAAGGGCCACCCTCACACATGCCCGGCGCTCGCGCCGTGCGGCGCCTTCACGGGCGTCCGGCGTTCATGTCCGGTTGGGCGCATGTGCACATCCGGTGCACGTGTGCCTATGGAACCACCACACACTTCTGCCATCCTGTCTCCCAACTCCCTTGCCAAAGGCTTGAATTAGCCGCTGAGCGGACACCGGCGACCCCCATTCGGACACGATCAGGTCAAATACTTGTCGCGTCACTGTCAAGAAGTGGTCATCGGCTGGCAGTCTCCAACTCGCCCCCACAGAACGAGTGAAGGAGACCACCGAGTGCGAACCACTCTGCGTGCCGCCGCTCTTGCTGCATCCGCCGCCATGGTCGTCGTCGGCGTACAGACCGGCTCGACCGCCGGTGCCGCCGACCGCGCCTCCGGTGCCACCGCCCTGGACCTCACCAGCGCCCAGCGCGCCGACGCCCTGAGCTCCGCCCAGGCCGCGGCGCCCTCCGCCGCCCGCCAGATCGGGCTCGGCGCCAAGGAACAGCTCGTCGTCCGCGACGTGATCAAGGACGCCGACGGCACGGTCCACACCCGCTACGAGCGCACCTACGACGGCATGCCCGTCCTCGGCGGCGACCTCGTCGTGCACACCGCGAAGAACGGCTCCCTCAAGGGCGTCGACAAGGCGACCGACGCGAAGATAGCCGTCGCCACCACCGCCTCACTCAAGGCCGCCCCCACCGGCTCCCGCAAGGTCGTCTGGGCCGCTTCGGGCAAGCCCGTGCTCGCCTACGAGCGCACCGTCACCGGCACCCAGCCCGACGGCACGCCCAGCCGCCGTGACGTCGTCACCGACGCCACCACCGGCGCCCAGATCTACTCGCACGAGGAGATCGAGACGGGCACCGGCACCAGCGAGTACTCCGGCAAGGTCACGCTCGGCACCACCAAGAGCGGCTCGACCTACAGCCTCAACGACGCCTCGCGCGGCGGTCACAAGACGTACGACCTGAAGGGCGGCAGCTCCGGCACGGGCACGCTCTTCACCAAGTCCACCGACACGTGGGGCAACGGCTCGCCGTCCAACCGCGAGACCGCCGCCGTCGACGCCCACTACGGCGCCGCGGAGACGTGGGACTTCTACAAGACCGAGCTCGGCCGCAACGGCATCGCCGGCAACGGCAAGGCCGCCTACTCCCGCGTCCACTACGGCAACGCGTACGTCAACGCGTTCTGGGACGACAGTTGCTTCTGCATGACGTACGGCGACGGCGAGGGCAACAAGAAGCCGCTCACCGCGCTCGACGTGGCCGGCCACGAGATGAGCCACGGCCTGACCGCCGCGACCGCCAAGCTGAACTACAGCGGGGAGTCCGGCGGCCTCAACGAGGCGACCAGCGACATGTTCGGCACCTCGGTCGAGTTCTACGCCAACAACGCCTCCGACAAGGGCGACTACCTCATCGGCGAGAAGATCGACATCAACGGTGATGGCACCCCGCTGCGCTACATGGACAAGCCCAGCAAGGACGGCGGGTCGGCGGACTACTGGTCGAGCGGCGTCGGCAACAAGGACGTGCACTACTCGTCCGGCCCCGCCAACCACTTCTTCTACCTGCTGTCCGAGGGCAGCGGCGCGAAGACGATCAACGGGGTGAGCTACAACTCGCCGACGTACGACGGCTCCAAGGTCACCGGAATCGGCCGCGTCAAGGCCTACAAGATCTGGTACAAGGCGCTCTCGACGTACATGACCTCGACCACCAACTACAAGGGCGCGCGCACCACGACCCTGAAGGCGGCGGCCGACCTGTACGGCGCGACCAGCACCGAGTACAAGACGGTGGCGGCCGCCTGGACCGCCATCAACGTGAAGTGACGGCCTAGCCGCACGAGCTCAACCCACCTGGTCCCACGGCCCTACGGGAAGTTCGGACGAACCTTTACGGCGAGTCCGGCTTCCCGTCCCCGTAGAGCCAGGTGCTCCACACCGTCGACAGACGGTGGCCCGCCGCCTCGTCCACGAAACGCGTGAAGTCCGTGGTCGAGGCGTTGGCGTGCCGGTGGGCACGCAGCCAGCCCTGGAGGAGCGGGTAGAAAGCGGCGTCGCCGACGGCCTCACGGATCTTGTGCACGACCATGGCGCCGCGCACGTACACCGGGCGGGCCGACACATCGGCCGCGGTCGGCGGCGCGGCGGGCGGGAACGCCCAGATCTCGTTGTCCTCGTCCTTGGCGTACTCCGTGTCGAAGCGCTGCTGCGCGCTCACCCCGCCGTGGTCCTCGCTCCACAGCCACTCGGCGTACTGCGCGAATCCTTCGTTCAGCCACATGTCGCGCCAGGTGGCCGGGGTGACGGAATCACCGAACCACTGGTGGGCCAGCTCGTGCACCAGGGTGCTGGTGTCGAACTGGTCGAGCGGCATCACCGGCCGGTTCTGCGTCTCCAGGGCATAGGCCGCGGACTTGGCGGGCGCGACGATCACGCCGGTGGAGGAGAACGGGTAGGGCCCGAAGTTGTACTCCTCCCAGTCGAGGATGTCCGGCAGTTGAGCGACGGCCTCTGCGGTCTTCGCCTTCGCCCCGGGATCGATGGCGTTGTACACCGGGATGCCGGACTTGGTGGTCCCCTTGTCGTCGATCTCGTACGGCCCGATCGCCACCATCGCCAGATACGTGGCCATGGGCTCCGCGGTCTTCCAACTGAACGTCGTGCGCCCGCCGTTGTGGGCGGTGGACTGCAACTGCCCGTTGGACACGGCTTGCAGGCCGTCGGGGACGGTCACCTTGATGTCGTACGTGGCCTTGTCGCGCGGGTGGTTGTTGGACGGGAACCACGCCATGGAGCCGGCCGGTTCGCCCAGCGCGAGCACACCGCCGTCGGGCGACTTCAACCACCCCTCCCGGGAGCCGTCGGGGTCCGTGATGGTCTTGGGGCTGCCCGAGTAGCGCACGCGCGCCGTGAACGTCTCGCCCTGGGTCAGGTCCTCGCCGGGGCGCAGGGTGAGTTCGTCGCCCGCCCGGTTGACGGCGGCGGGTTCGTCGTCGACGGTGGCGTCCCGCACGTCCATCCCGGCGAAGTCGAGGTCGAACGCGCTGAGGTCCTTGGTGGCCCGAGCCACGATCGTGGCCGCGCCCGTGAGGCGCCCGCTCGCCGGGTCGTAGTCGAGGTCGAGGCCGTAGTGCTGGACGTCGTAGCCGTCGTTGCCGAGCTTGGGAAAGAGCGGATCGCGCGTGCCGGCGGCGCCGGGTGTTCCGCTCACGCCGCCGGTGCAGGCCGTGACGGCGAGGACGGTGAACAGCGCGACGCCCAGACGCGCACGAGCGCCCCACCGGCCCCGGCCCCCCTGCGGTACCGTCCGCCGCCGCCGTACCGTCCGCCACTCCGATGCCGTCGGCCGCTCCGGTCGTTTGTCCACGTCTGTGATCCTACGGGTGCCCCGACGACCGGCGCCCGGTAACCGCGCTTCCCCGTCCCCCTCGACCAACGAGGACAAAGCCACACCCAAAACGACGCCCTACAGCAGCGCGAGCAAGCAAGCACGACCCGCACCCAAAAACGGCACCCCCCCCAGGGGCGCGAGGAACTGCGCGAGCAACCAAGCACGACCCGCACCCGAAAGGCGGCGCCCTTCAGGGGCGCGGGGAACTGCGCGAGCAGCCAAGCACGTCCCGCACCCAAAAACGGCGCCCTTAAGGGGCGCGGGGAACTGCGCGACCAGCCCCACACGACCCGCACCCGAAAAGTCACCCCACCCCCGGGGGGCCGGGCGCAGCCCGGGAGGAGGCGGCCCGAGGGCGCAGGGGCCGGGGCAAGCCGCCCCCGGGGTGCGGGGCGGAGCCCCGTGAGGGGGCTGCGGAAGGGGTGCCAACCCCAGCCATGACACCATCGACCCGTGCTCGACATCGGCTACTCCCTCTCCCGCCGCTTCCCCGACCCCACCCGCATCGACTACCGCCGCGCAGACGTCTACACCCTGCGCCACGACCTGTTCTGCGGGGACGTCTACCTCGCCGACACCAAGGCGGACCACGAGGTGTCCACAGCCTGGGGATGGGTGCCCGTGCTCGACTTCGCGTGGGCGCTCTGCGACACCGTGGAACTCCTCGACCGGGACCCGCTGGGCTCACGCGCCGCCAAGCCCCAGTACGCCGAGATCGACTTCACCGAGTCCTCCGACCGCATGCTCTTCGAGCGCCGCTTCGGCTGGGTGGACGTGGAGGCCGACTGGATGCCCGGCGACGAGCCGCCCCTCACCTTCTCGCACACCGAACTGCGGCGTGAGACAAGGGACTTCCTGCACGACCTGATCGCCGATCTGACCGACATGCACGAGGACCTGGGCCACAACCCGATCATCTGGGACCTCCAGGCCCGCTTCCCCAGGACCGCCTGACGACAGACCTCCCACCCCAGAGGGGAGAGCCGGCCCGCACCGCACAAAGGCGGCCCCGCAGCCCCGCACCGGACAACCCAGCGAAGCCCAGAACGGCGCCGAGCCACGCAGGCTCACGCCTCCACGCGCACCCCTACCTGCGCCGCGAACGCCGGTGCCAGGTCGAGGAGTTGGGCCGGGCTGATGACCGCGCCGGCCAGCCGCTCCACCCCGCGTGCGATGTCGAGCAGGGTCGCCCCGCGCAGGTCGACGTCCGTCATCCGTACGCCCGTGAAGTCCGCCCCGCGCAGTTCGCAGCCGCGGAACTCCACCCGGGTCAGCTTGGCGCCGCCGAAGTCGGGCTCGGACAGGACACAGCCGTCGAAGACGACGTCGCGCAGCTCGGCCTCGCGCAGGTTCAGATAGTCGATCTTCCCGCCCTTGATCAGCACCCGTTCGAGCACCGCGCCGTGCAGCTGCACGCCGCCCATCCGGACGTCCCGCACCTCCACGTCCCGCAGGTTGGCCCGCGCCAGATCCGTACCCACGCCGCGGATCCCGGCCAGGACCGAGTCGATGAAGCGGGCTCCGGTCAGCCGCGTATCGTCCAGGACGCACCCGTAGATGCCGCAGTCGAGGAAGCGCGCGCTGTGCGCCTGCTGCCGCGCCAGGTCGAGATCCCTGAACTCCAGCCCGTCATAGTCACCCTCCGGCTCCAGCTCACCCGCGCCGAACGGCGCGAGCGGCGGCAGTCGCACCTCCACCCTGCGGGCACCCGCCGTAGCCGCCGTCTTCTTCGCACTCCGTGCCGCTGCCATGTCCCCATGCTGGACCATGGCACTGACAATCACCCCTGCTCGCGACGGGGGAATCCCACGTTCCGCACATTCATGGCCCGAACATGACACATTCAGGCCCCCGCCCGCCGTCCTGTTTCCGTACACCTTCGGCAGGAATCCACGCAGGGATCGCGAACGGGGACAGCCAGGGCGACACGAAGGGACGGCACGCACCGCACGGGCCGGGCCGGCGCGGAACGGATCAGCGTGGTGGGCGGCGGCTTCGCCGGTCCGTCCGCCGCGATCACGGCCCCCGGGCCCGGCGCCGACGTCACGCCGCCCGAGGCGCACGGCACCCTCGGCGGGCCGGCCCCGTACGTCCACGGGCCGTACCGGACCAGCGAGGGCCCGCACGCCCTGTACGGCGGGGGCCCGCACTGGCCCTGGCTCAAACAGCGCGGCCCGTTCGGCCCGCACGCAGGCCGGGCCACGCGGCCCGCGCCACCGCGCACCACACCGCGGACGCCCTCTTCCACCACGACCCGGGTTCGCTCCGGGGCTCGTACCGTCACGAACACCACTCACGACCAGGCGGGTTCGGCGATGGTCTCCCCCCGCTACGCGCCTGCCGTCTCCACACGGCGGTCGCCCAGCTTCCCCAGGGCCTCGTCCGTGAGCCGGTACACCGTCCACTCGTCCTGCGGCCGCGCGCCCAGCGACTCGTAGAACGCGATCGACGGCGCGTTCCAGTCGAGGACCGACCATTCCAGCCGCTCGTACCCGCGCGCCACACAGATGCGGGCCAGTTCCGCCAGGAGGGCCTTGCCGTGGCCGCCGCCCCGGGCCTCGGGGCGTACGTACAGGTCCTCCAGGTAGATGCCGTGCACCCCGCGCCACGTCGAGAAGTTCAGGAACCAGAGGGAGAAGCCCACCGGCTCGCCCGACGCGTCCTCCGCGATGTGCGCGAAGGCGGCCGGCCGTTCGCCGAAGAGGGCTTCGCGGAGCTGGTCCTCGGTGGCGCGCGCCTCGTCCAGGCACTTCTCGTAGTCGGCGAGCTCCCGCACCAGGCGGTGGATGACGGGGATGTCGGCGGCTGTGGCGTTGCGAATCATGGCCGCAGGGTAGGCCGGACCCCGGCGCCCCGCGCCCGCCGGTCCGCCGTACGAGACACCCGCCCCCGCCCCGGCTTCCCCGGCTACCTCCACCGCACGAGCCACCCCACCACTTCCCGGCATCTCCGCAGCCCGAGCCACCCACCGCCTCCAGGCATCTCCGCCGCACCAGCCACCCCACCCGCCCCACCCACCCCGGATGTCGGTCCCCCCGCGTGCCCCGCCCCCATGCGTGAATCGGGGCATGAGGCCCTTCCCACCCGGCGTGCGGCCGGTGCGCCGCGTTCTGCGCTACATCCGCAGCGCGCCCGGCACCTACCTCTGGCTGGCCGCGCTGTTCGCCACGACCATCGCCCTGCACCACATGTCACCCGAGTTCGAGGCGGACTTCCTGCGGCAGCGGTCCACCAACATCCACGAGTTGTCGACCAACCCGCGCCGGGTTCTGCTGGCGAGCGCGTTCTGGATCGACGGGGGCGGCTGGCTCTCGTACGCCGTGCTGTACAGCGTCTTCCACGCCCAGGCCGAACGCTGGCTGCGCACCCCGCGCTGGCTGGTCGTCGCCTTCGGCACGCACGTGGTCGCCACCTTCGTCAGCGAGGGCGCCCTGCTGTGGGCGATCCGGCACGACTACGCGCCGCACACCGCCGTCAACACCCTTGACGTGGGGGTCAGTTACGCCCTCGCCGGAGTCGTCGCCGTACTGACGTACCGGATCGCGCCGCCGTACCGGTACCTCTACCTGCTCGGCGTCCTCGTCCTCTACGGCGTGCCGCTGCTCGGCGGCCGCACCTTCACCGACCTCGGACACTTCGCGTCCGTACTCATCGGCCTCGCCTGCTATCCGCTCACCCGAGGCCGGGGCGGGACGCCGTGGAATCCGGCGGACAGCGTGCGCGCGGTCGTACGCGGGGCCCGGCCGCGCGGCCACCGGGACCCGCGCGCTACGGCCGCCACACGGCCGGGCGACGGTTCGGGCGACGGTTCGGGCGGCGCTGGTTCGGGCGACGGCGCGGTCACGAGATCCCCGCCTGCGTGAGCACCCTCTCGAATGCCGCCGCATCGAAGATCGCCCGCCCGTCACCGGCCGGCTTCTTCCCGTCGATGAGGACCACAGGGCTGCTGTTGACGCCGGAGTCCTCGAACGCCGACTCCGCCGCCTTCACGAAGTCCTTGTGCGTGTTCTCACGCACCGCCCCGTCGAAGGCGGCACCGCGCAGGCCCGGCACCTTGTCGGCGATCCTCAGGAGGTTGTCGGCGGTGAAGGCGTCGTCGCTCTCCTTCTCCGGCTGGCTGGCGAACACAGCCGCGTGGAACTCGGGGAACTTGCCCCGCTCCACCGCCGCACGCATCGCGTTGACGGCCCGCTTGGAGCCGGACCCGCCGAAGTTGGCGTCGAGGAACGAGGCGATCGTGTAGCGGACCTTGACCTTGCCATCGGCGGCGAGCTTGGCGACCGCCGTCGCGCCGCCCTCCTCGAAGTGCTTGCAGAACGGGCAGCGCGGGTCCTCGTACACGGTCACGGTGTGGGGCGCGTTCGGATCGCCCACCACGATTTCCGCACCCTCCACCTTCGCGGACAGTTTCGCGAGGGTGGCGGCGTCCCGCGAGGTCTTCGCGGTGAGCTCCGCCTGCGAGGACGCGTCCGAGCCCGACCCCGAAGAGCAGGCTGCCGCCGAGAGGCCGAGAGCCGTGGCCGCCGCCACCGCGACGGCGGCACGACGGAAACTGCGTACACGCATGGAGAGTCACCCTTCGACGAACACAGGCACAAACAGGGACACAACGGGGGCACAAGCACGGGTGCAAACACTCGCACAAACAGGGACACGGGCCACGGCACAACCAGGGCACAGCGGGGCACACCAGGACACGACAGGGAACAAAAACGGCGAAACCCATCCGTCCCCCCGACACTGAACACCGCGCCGTGCCGCCCGCGCCGCCAAAGGTCGCACCCCACGCCGCCGTTGGTCCCACGGATTCCGCAATGCGGCCGCCACCTGCGGATTCCATGGGTGGACAGGCGCCGGGGCCGGGTGTACGAACAGGGCCCATGAGCGCGATCAACGGCGGAATCTCCTTCTGGTACGCATCCGACGGCCTCCCCACCCCCCGCGAGCCACTGCCCGGTGACGCCACCGCCGACGTGGTGATCGTCGGCGGCGGATACACCGGCCTGTGGACGGCGTACTACCTCAAGAAGGCGGCACCCTTCCTCGCCATCACTGTCCTGGAGTCCCGCTTCTGCGGTTACGGCGCGTCCGGCCGCAACGGCGGCTGGCTCTACAACGGCATCGCGGGCCGCGACCGGTACGCCGAACTGCACGGCCAGGACGGTGCGGTGCGCCTCCAGCGGGCGATGAACGACACGGTGGGGGAGGTGGTGCGGGTGGCCGGCGAGGAGTCCATCGACGCGGACATCCACCAGGGCGGCGTACTCGAAGTCGCGTACACACCCGCCCAGTTGGGGCGCCTCAAGGCCTTCCATGCCGCCGAAGTCGCCTTCGGCGAGAAGGACCGGTTGCTGCTCGGCGCGCGCGAGACGGCCGAGCGGATCCGGGTCGCGGGGGCGGTCGGTTCGACGTGGACGCCGCACGGCGCGCGCATCCACCCGGTGAAGCTGGTCAAGGGACTCGCGGACACGGTCGAGGCGCTGGGGGTGCGGGTGTACGAGTCGACCCCGGTCACCGAGATCCGGCCCCGGCACGCCGTCACCCCGTACGGAACCGTCCGCGCGCCCTATGTGCTCCGCTGCACGGAGGGCTTCACCGCGTCCCTCAAGGGGCAGCGGCGGGCCTGGCTGCCCATGAACTCCTCCATGATCGCGACGGAACCGCTCGGACCCGAGGCGTGGGACGCGATCGGCTGGGCGGGGCGCGAGACGCTGGGCGACATGGCGCACGCGTACATGTACGCGCAGCGCACCGCGGACAACCGCATCGCGCTGGGCGGCCGCGGCGTGCCGTACCGCTTCGGCTCACGCACCGACAACGACGGCCGCACCCAGGCCACGACGATCGAGGCGCTGCGCGAGATCCTGGTGCGCTTCTTCCCGCAGCTCGCCGGGGTGCGGGTGGACCACGCCTGGTCGGGCGTGCTCGGCGTGCCACGCGACTGGTGCGCCTCAGTCACCCTGGACCGTACGACGGGCCTCGGCTGGGCGGGCGGTTACGTCGGCTCGGGCGTCGCCACGGCGAACCTCGCGGCGCGCACGCTGCGGGACCTGGTGCGGCGGGACTCGGGCCAGTCCGGCGACACCGAGCTGACCACTCTGCCCTGGGTCAACCACAAGGTACGGATGTGGGAGCCGGAACCACTGCGGTGGCTGGGGGTGCGGGGCATGTACGCGGCCTACCGCGGCGCGGACCGCCGCGAGCTGTCCCGTCCGGACGCGAGGACGGACCGGGTGGCACGGCTCGCGGACCGGGTGGCGGGGCGGCACTAGGCCCGTGCCGGGTTGCTTGGGGGGTTCACTGTCGGCCGCGGGCCGTGGGTGGCCCCGTGCCGGGTTGGTTGGGGGGGGTCACTGTCGGCCGTGGGCCGTGGGTGGCCCCGTGCCGGGTTGGTTGGGGGGGGGTTCACTGTCGGCCGCAGGCCGTGGGTGGCCCCGTGCCGGGTTGGTTGGGGGGTTCGCTGTCGGCCGCGGGCCGTGGGTGGCCCCGTGCCGGGTTGCTTGGGGGGTTCGCTGTCGGCCGCGGGCCGTGGGTGGCTGGTCGCGCAGTTCCCCGCGCCCCTCACCCCCTTTCGACCGCAGGCCGTGGGTGACTGGTCGCGCAGTTCCCCGCGCCCCTGGGGCGGCCGCCGCTAGGCAGAGCGGCCAACCGAGGCCGTGCCAGCCCGTCCGGTGCTTGAGGACGAGCGCCGTTCAGGCGCGAACGGGGCCGGGGGCGGAGCCCCGCTTTCGGGTGCGGGCCGTGGGTGGCTGGTCGCGCAGTTCCCCGCGCCCCTCACCCCCTTTCGACCGCGGGCCGTGGTCGCTTCCCGCGCAGTTCCCCGCGCCCCTGGGTTGGCCGCCGCCAGGCAGGGCGGCCAACCGAGGCAACCCCAGCCCGTCCGGCGCTTGAGGACGAGCGCCCTTCAGGCGCGAACGGGGCCGGGGGCGGAGCCCCGCCTTCGGCCGCGGGCCGTGGGTGGCTGGCCGCGCAGTTCCCCGCGCCCCTCACCCCCTTTCGACCGCAGGCCGTGGTCGCTTCCCGCGCAGTTCCCCGCGCCCCTCACCCCCTTTCGACCGCGGGCCGTGGTCGCTTCCCGCGCAGTTCCCCGCGCCCCTGGGTTGGTCGCCGCTAGGCAGGGCGGCCAACCGAGGCCACCCCAGCCCGTCCGGCGCTTGAGGACGAGCGCCGTTCAGGCGCGAACGGGGCCGGGGGCGGAGCCCCGGGAGGTTCTCTGCCCCCGGAGGGTCTCGGGGAAGGGGCGGGGTGGGGAAAGACTCAGGCCACCACAATCCCGTACTCCCCCACCAACTCCCCCAGCCCGCCCCGATACCCCTTCCCACCCGGCACGAAGTCCCAGTCTCCCCCTGCCCGCCGCCGGAACGACCCGAGCACCAGAGCCGTCTCGCCCGCCCGTCCGTCCGACACGGGCAGCCGGTCGAGCTCACGACCACCCCCGTCCCGGAGACAGATCGCCGCTTCGGTGAACCCGGCCAGATCCCCGTCCGGGTTCACCTCGGAGTCGACGGCGGCAACGAGGACAAGCCGGTCGGCCCACTCCGGCAACGCGTCGAAGACAACCCGGACCGCCGCCCGGTCGCCCCCGACCCCGGGCACCATGCGCACCGAACCCCCGGGGTTCTGCGGGTTGTTGAAGAACACGAAATGTTCCTCGGCCAGCACCCGATTGCCCCGGCACACCAGCGCGCACACGTCGAGCGCGACCGCACCGCGCCACACCATGCCGAGCAGATTGAAGCCCTCGCCCTCGTCCGGCGCTGCCCATGGCGCCGGAACGGCGGCCGCCCCGGCGGAAGAAGCGGTCGCACGGGACGAGGACGGACCGGACTCGCACGGCGAGCCCCCCGTACCGGTCGTACCGGCCGCACCCCCCGTACCCCCCGCACCGGCCGCACCGGCCGCACCGGCACCAAGCCGCCCCCGAAGCCCATGCTGATGCAGCAGATCCACCAGCTCCGCCCCCGACACCAGGGTCAGCGGCTTGCCCTCGGCGAACCCGTACGACCCGGGCCCGAAGCCCGAAGTCGTCACCAGCACCCCCTTGTTGGCGCCCGCGGCCTGCACCGTCCCGTACAGATCGCGCACCGCGGTCGGCGGCACCGTATTGCGGTAGCGCTTGACCTGGACGATGATCCGGCCGCCGCTGATCGGATCGGGATCGAGCGCTTCGACGTCGACGCCGCCGTCGTTGGACCGCTGCGTGGTGAGCGCCTGCATCCCGCGCGCCCGGAACAGTTCGGCGACCAGCCCCTCGAACTCGATGGGGTCCATCGCGAACAGGTCGGGCTCGCCGCCGCCCCCGTGCGACACGACCCCCGTACCGACGTCGGCGGGCCGCCGCCCGGGACGTACGGCCGCGCGCTGGTCGGGCCGCGCGGACAGCTGCCCGCGCAACGCGTCCACCAGGCAGTCGACCGCACTGACCTGCCCGAGGTTGAGCGGCGCGTACGCGTCGCGCGTCACGCTCACCGCAGCGAGGAAGATCTCGGCACGCCGCCCGGTCGCGGGATCGACATCATCGACGAACCCATTGACGACAACGGACTCCAGCACCCCGAACTCATCGGCCGCGAACAGATCCCGCAGCACAAGCAGCACACACTGCGCGAGCGCGTCCCGGTACAGGGCGCGCCGCTGGGTGACGGGCCGGGCGGCCTCCTTCTCCTGATCCGAACTGGCCACGTAGCGTACGGACTTGACCTCGGGCACGACCTCGACGCCGGGCAGTTCCCAGTCCAGTACGAGCTGTCGCGCACCCCGGTCGAAGGCGGCGGCCACCTGGCGCGGAAACCCTTCGGGCCAGGCACCCGACGCGTACAGGGCGGCCGAGAAGTAGTCCACCGCCGCCCCCGGGTCGCCGGCCCGCAACGCGTCCACCAACTGCGCGAGCCCCGCGTTGTGCGCCCGCACGTCGGCGAGCTGCCCGGCCACCCACGCGTCGTACTGGCCGCGGTATTTGGCGAGTTGGCGTACCCGGTGCGCCTCGGCGGCCTGCGCGGCAGCCCAGTCGTGCTGGTAACGGGCCTGCGCCTCCTGCTGGGCCTGCGCCCGCCGCCCGGCCGTCCAGCCACCGCCCTGCGCCTGGTAGTGCGCGGGGTCGGGCATCGGCACGGGCTGCGCGAGCTGCCCCGGCTCGAAGGGCGCGACGGCCTCCGCCCGCGTCAGCGCCGCCACCCGGAACGGAGCCGCACGGCACCCGTCGGCCAACAGGGCACCCAGCGCGGCGACTTCGTCGTCCAACTCCTGCGTACGCAACCGCGCGTCCGCCTCCCGCCCCTGCCGGTACGCCGCCTGCTGCTCGCGCTGCGCCCGCGCCCGGTCCCGCTCGTACGCCCGCTGCTGCCGCTGCTCCTGCACCACGGCCCGCTGCTGCGCCTCCCGCTGCCGCTGCTGCTGCCGCTGCGCCTCGGCCCACACCCCGACCAGCCCACTGGAACGCCGGCTCATCCCTCGCTGCCCCTCTCCCCGCCCCGCACCCCGAAAACACAAGTGTCCCGGACCGGCCGCCCCCCAGGCACCTCGGTCCCCGCCCAACCGAATCCAGCCGTGGCGGAGCGATCCGAGATGGATGGCGGTGGCGCGCACGGTGGCGTGGCTCGCCGGATGCCGCCGCCCGCACCGCCGCCAGGAGCGCACGGTGGAACATTCCCCGGCCTTCGCAGGGATCACCGCCGCCCCGATCCGCTACCGCCGTCCTGCCAGATGGAGCGGTCCACCCGTTCTCTGCAATCTCGTTGCAGCGAGCCGTCCCGCGGACAATCATGGCCGTCATGGAGCGACCGAGGCGGATCATCGAGTGCGGAGACTTCGTCCTGCGGTGCTGGCGGGGGCAGAGCGACTTCGCTCCGGCACTCAGGTTGATCGAGGAGTCTCTGGACCACTTGCGCCCCTGGGAGCCGTGGGTCGCCCAGCACAGTGCGAAGAGCACCCGGGACTTCCTCGCGACGTCAGAGTCGAAGTGGGCACGCGGTGACGTGTACAACTACGCCATCGCCAAAGACGGCGCTCTCATTGGCATGTGCCAGACCTATCGCGGGGCCCAGCCCCCGGTCCGACGCATGGGGTACTGGCTGCACCCTGCCGCCACCGGCCAAGGCATCGCCACGAGAGCAACGGCGGCCTTGGTCACGGAGATGTTCGCGCTGCCGGACGTGGAGTACCTGGAGATCGCGCACGACCTGTCCAACACCTCCAGCGCCGCGATACCACGCCGCTTGGGCTTCACCGAAGTCCTGCGCGAACAGGGAACACCGCCCGCAGCCCCCGCAGGCAGCGGAATCGACGTGGTCTGGCGACTGAACCACCCCACCCGCCCCACCCGCCCAATTACCGATTAACGGCACTCCCTGCCCTTGAACGCAGCCCCCTGACATATACCGACGCACACCTGCACCGGTGGTCCATGGCCGCCTCCCCTGTCCAGCCGTCCATCCGACGAGCAGGTGACCCGGATCCACGCGGTGGCCTGACGGACGGACTCAAACCCGGTCGGGCCGATCACGCGTCGAAGTCGTACGCCAAGACGTACGAGGCTGCATCGAGAGTCATCTCGTTGATCTCAACCGGCTGCCCCTCAGCCGCGAACGCGGTTCGACAGATGCGGACGACCGGGGTGCCGGACGCCATGCTCAGCCGTGCCGCCTCGTCCTTCGACGGCATCCGAGACCGGATCTCTTCACGGAAGTGCACGGGCTTGCGACCGAGTTCGGCGAGCCTGGCGTAGGTGCCGCCCGGACCGGTTCCTCCCACGTGATTGCGGACCCCGCCGGCCACCTGTCCCGCTTGGCAGACGCGACAGAAGCGCACCGACTGAACAGGGCCTCCGAGCTGGTGGCCCACGGCCTGGAACTGATCAGGAACGAGCAGACGGAACGGTGGAGGTTGGAATGTCTGGCGACGGCCCTGCTCGAAGCCCTCCAGACCACGCTTCGCGTAGCGACAAGCCGCGGCCACCGCGTGGTGATCGCCCACCAGGCGACCTTGGAGGACGCGATTCCCATGCGCGGGCAACGGGATCGGTCGACTAGCGGCGGTTCGTAAGACAGGAGTGACCGCCCTGCCCGGGACTGGCCATCCGGGAGTGATCAGCCGCATTGATGTCAGGGACGGATGCCGAAGGGCCCCAGCCAAGATCGGCTGAGGCCCTTCACCCACGAGCCCCCTGTCGGGTTCGAACCGACGACCCCCGCTTTACAAGAGCGGTGCTCTGGCCAGCTGAGCTAAGGAGGCAACCCGTGAAGTGTAACCAACGCTCGCCCGGGTGGGGCCGGAAATTTCGTGGGGGTGCGGCTGCTGACAAGACGGGCATCCCCAGGTAGCGTCCTGACCCAGTCCGCTCAGGTGGACTACACCACTTCTCCCTCTACTCGGATCGTCCGGCACGTTCCTGCCGGTGAAGGGACACATCAGTCATGGCCACTGTCACGTTCGACAAGGCGACCCGGATCTACCCGGGCTCCACCAAGCCCGCGGTCGACGGGCTGGAGATCGCGATCGAGGACGGCGAGTTCCTCGTACTCGTCGGCCCCTCCGGCTGCGGAAAGTCCACCTCCCTGCGCATGCTCGCGGGGCTGGAGGACGTCAACGGCGGAGCGATCCGCATCGGCGAGCGTGACGTCACGCACCTGCCGCCCAAGGACCGGGACATCGCGATGGTGTTCCAGAACTACGCGCTGTACCCGCACATGACCGTCGCCGACAACATGGGCTTCGCGCTCAAGATCGCCGGTGTGAACAAGGCGGAGATCCGGAAGAAGGTCGAGGAGGCCGCCAAGATCCTCGACCTGAGCGAGTACCTGGACCGCAAGCCCAAGGCGCTCTCCGGCGGTCAGCGCCAGCGGGTGGCGATGGGCCGGGCCATCGTGCGCGAGCCGCAGGTCTTCCTCATGGACGAGCCGCTGTCCAACCTCGACGCCAAGCTCCGCGTCTCCACGCGTACGCAGATCGCCTCGCTCCAGCGCCGCCTCGGCATCACCACCGTGTACGTCACGCACGACCAGGTCGAGGCCATGACGATGGGCGACCGCGTGGCGGTCCTCAAGGACGGTCTGCTCCAGCAGGTCGACTCGCCGCGCAACATGTACGACCGCCCGGCCAACCTGTTCGTCGCCGGGTTCATCGGCTCGCCCGCCATGAACCTCGTCGAGGTGCCCATCACCGACGGCGGTGTGAAGTTCGGCAACAGCGTCGTGCCGGTCAGCCGCGAGGCGCTGTCGGCCGCCGCCGACCGGGGCGACCGTACGGTCACCGTGGGCGTGCGCCCCGAGCACTTCGACATCGTCGAGCAGGGCGGCGGCGTCGCGAAGTCCCTCACCAAGGAGTCCGCGGAGGCCCCGGCCGGCCTCGCCGTCACCGTCAACGTCGTCGAGGAGCTCGGCGCCGACGGCTATGTGTACGGTTCCGCCGAGGTCGGTGGCGAGACGAAGGACCTCGTGGTCCGCGTGGACGGCCGCGCGGTGCCGGAGAAGGGCACACAGCTCCACGTCGTCCCGCGTCCGGGTGAGACTCACGTGTTTTCCACCTCCACGGGCGAGCGCCTTACAGACTGAGACCGGTACGCGGCCGCCACCAGGGGGTCTACGGTTGTGGCGGCCCCGCACTCGCGTGCGGGGCCGCAGCCGGTTGTCGACAAATACCCCGGCACACCGCCCATTTCGAATCCCGTTCGTCAACACGTGATTCGAAAAGCGACGTCGAACCATCCCCCGACAGGGTGACGAAATGTCGCCAAATCATCACTCCCCGCTACGCTCGCCTGCGTGACGCACACAGCCGGCCGCATCGGCCGAACCCTCGCCCTCGTCCTGCCCGTCGTCCTCGTACTCTCCGGGACGCTCGCGGTCACCCGGGTCAACTGGGCAGGCAGCAACGGATCGCAGATCCTGACCGCCTCATCCGAGAACGTCTCCGTACGCGCCAAGTCACGCGCCCCGCAGGACGTCCTGCGCGACGCGCTCCTGACCGAGCTCCAGGAGAAGGACCCCGGGACCGCGCTGACCCACCTCCAGCGCGAGGTGGAGCACCGCCCCTCGCTCGCCCAGCACTGCATGTCGATCGCCCGCGCGCTCGGCAGGGCCGCCGTGGAGCACTACGGACCCGTGAAGGCCCAGTCGTACTCCCGCCCCGTCTGCGACACCTCCTTCGCCTCCGGTGTGGCCCAGGAGCGGTGACGTCCCGCTGCGGGGACGCCTATCGTTCACCGCATGACTGCGAGCACAACTGCGACATTTCCGAGTCAGGCCGTGGTCCTGGCGGGCGGCCAGGGCTCACGACTGAGGCCGTACACCGACGACCGCCCCAAGCCGATGGTCGAGATCCCGGGCACCGGGGTCCCGATCATCGGCCATCAGCTTGCCTGGCTGGCCGCCGAGGGCGTCACTGACGCCGTCATCTCCTGCGGCCACCTCGCCGACGTCCTGAAGGACTGGCTGGCGACGGCCGATCTTCCGCTGCGCGTCACCACGGTCGTCGAGGACGAACCGCTGGGCCGGGGCGGCGGCCTCAAGTACGCGGCTGCCTCGCTGCCCCACCCCGACCGGCCCTGGTACGCCACCAACGGCGACATCTGGACGCGCTTCTCGCTGCGCGAGATGGCCTCCTTCCACGGTGAGCGCGACGCGACCGCCACGCTGGCCCTGGCCCGGCCCCGCATCCCGTGGGGCGCCGTCGAGACCGACGCCTTCGGCCACATCACCGACTTCATCGAGTCGCCGCCCTCGCCGTACCTCATCAACGCGGGCGTGTACGTGTTCTCCGCGGCCTTCACCGCGATGCTGCCCGACGTCGGCGACCACGAGCGCACCACGTTCCCGCGCCTCGCGCGTGAGCGCCGCCTGGCCGGGTTTCCGTTGCCGCACGGGGCGTACTGGCGGGCTATCGACACGGCGAAGGACCTCACGGAGGCGGCCAAGGAGCTCTCCGCGCACCGTAGTTGAGGCCCCGGCACCCCGGGCGGGGGCCCTGCCCCCACACCCCCGCTCCTCAAACGCCGGAGGGGCTGGATGTGCCGGCTCGGCGCGTCGTGGGGCGTGAACGGGGGTACCACGCCGCGAGGTCGCCCCCGCTGGGGGCGCGGGCTTCCTGGGGCTCCGCCCCGGACCCCGGTTCGCGCCCGAATGGCGCTCGTCCTCAAACGCCGGACAGGCTGAGGATGCCTCGACAGGCCACCCTGCCAGGGAAAGCCCACCCAGGGGCGCGGGGAACTGCGCGCGACGCGAGCACGGTCCGCAGGCAAAGGCCGGGTCGCCTGGGGCTCCGCCCCGACCCCCTTCACACGGTCCGCAGCCAAAGGCCGGGTCGCCTGGGGCTCCGCCCCACACCCCCTTAGCCCGGTCCGCAGCCGAAGGCGGGACTCGTCGGGTGGGCGCCGCACGGTGAAGGGGGCCGGAATGTCCGGCCCCCTTGCCGGCGCTCCGAGCGGGCGCCGGGGGCTACCCCAGCAACCCCCCGATCGGGTTGCGGTTGCCGCGGCCGCCGCCACCGCCGCCGCCCGTCGAGCCCGAGCCGCCCGTGGAGCCCGTACCGCCCGACGACGTCGGACCCGCGCTCGTGGACGGCGGGGCCTTCGGGGTGGTGCGGTGGTGGGAGGGGGCCTGGCCGCCGGTGCCCGCGGAATGGCTCGGCTGACCGGTGGTGCCCGCCGTCACGGTCTGGTGGGCCTTCGGCTTCTTCGACGCCTTCGCGGACGGGCTCCCCGAAACCTTCGCCTTGGCCGAGGGCTTGACCGGCGCCCTGGGAGTCGTACGGGGCGCGAGCGCCGGCCCCGTCTCGCTCGGCAGCGGGGTGCCGGGCAGGTAGTTGGTCGGGTCGTCGTCGGGGCCCGGCACCGTCACCACGGTGGTCGAGCGGACCGCGCCGCCGAGCAGCGCCCCGGTGGTCAGGGTGAGGCCGACGACGACGGTCGTCATGACCAGGCCGCGCCGCAGCACCCGCCGCCGCAGTTCCCACAGTTCGGAGCGCGGACCCAGCTTGCGCCAGGCCTCGCCGGCGAGCCGCGCGTCCAGGGAGTACACCGGGGCACCCGCGATGATCAGCGGGGACCAGGCGGCGAGGTAGATGATGTCGGGCGCGTCGTTCGCCCGCACCGTCTGCCAGCTCACCGTCACCAGGAGGGCCGCCGACAGCACCGCGCCGAACACGGCGGCGACCCGCTGCCACAGGCCGAGCATCGTCAGTACGCCGACGACGACTTGCAGGAAGGCGACGGAGAGCCCGGCGCCCACCGGGTGCGAGAGGGCGAAGTCGCGCAGGGGCTCGGCGAGCGCCCAAGGGTGCAGCGAATTCAGCCACTTGACCATCGAGCCGCGTTCGCCGCCGTCGAAGTACACGGGGTCGCACAGCTTGCCCATGCCCGCGTACACGGAGATGAAGCCGAGGAAGACGCGCAGCGGGAGCAGCACGACACCGAGGTTCATCCGGCGGCCCGGATAGTAGGCGTGCCGGACCGGGTCGGCGCCGCGCCGCTTGGCGGGCGAGCCGTCGTCCGGATCGTCGTCGAGCTCGTCGAATTGCTCGAACTCGCTCTGCACGGGCAGGCGTTGGCCGTACGGAGTGCGCATCTGCGGGAGCAGCGCGGTCTCCGGCCCCGTGCCGGATCCCGGCAGCAGCGGCGTCGGCCTCGTGTCGTCGACGGAGACGCGCGGAATGGTCTGCGTCGCGCCGGTGTCGTAACCGTCGCCGGCGCCGCCGACCGAGGTGGCGCGCACCGCCTTGAGCAGTCCGCTCGCCCCCGGCGCCGATTTCCCGCTCCACACCACGGGCGCCCTGCGGCGCACCGCGGTGCTCGAAATGATGGGCTTCGGCAGCGACTTGGGCGCAAGCTGCACCCGGAAACTCGCGTGGTTGACGATGACCTGCGCGGGGTCGCAGTCCACCTTGGCCATGCTCAGGGCAGGCTGGTCGTCGAACCCGGGCCGGGGCGTTCTGGTGTCCACACTCATCTAACCGAGTGATGGGTGTTTAGGACACTGCTTGACGGGCCCGAATCTGTCCGAGACCCGTCAAGATCACCCAGCTCAGGCGCGTCGGCGGGCCGCCTCGTAGAGGACGATGCCCGCCGCGACACCGGCGTTCAGGGACTCGGCGCCACCCGGCATCGAGATCCGCACGCGATAGTCGCAGGTCTCGCCGACGAGCCGGCCAAGTCCCTTGCCCTCGCTGCCGATCACGATGACGACGGGTCCTGCGATCTGGTCAAGCTCCTCGACCGTGTGCTCACCGTCCGCGGCGAGGCCGACGATCGTGAGCCCTTCCTTCTTGTACGCCTCCAGGGCGCGCGTCAGGTTGGTGACGCGCGAGACCGGCGTACGGGCGGCGGTGCCCGCCGACGACTTCCAGGCGCCCGCCGTCATGCCGGCCGCGCGCCGCTCGGGCACGACCACGCCGTGGCCGCCGAAGGCCGAGGTGGAGCGCACGATGGCGCCGAGGTTGCGCGGGTCGGTCACCCCGTCAAGGGCGACGATCAGCGGGTCCTCGCCGTTGTCGTACGCGGCGGCGGTCAGGTCCTGCGGGTCCGCGTACTCGTACGGCGGGACCTGGAGGACCAGGCCCTGGTGGTTGAGCCCGTTGGTCATGCGGTCGAGCTCGGCGCGCGGGGCCTCCATCAGGTTGATGTTGCCGCGCTCGCCGGCGAGCTGAAGCGCCTCGCGCACCCGCTCGTCGTTGTCGATGTACTGCTGGACGTAGAGCGTGGTCGCCGGCACGCCGTCGCGCAGTGCCTCGAAGACCGGGTTGCGGCCCACGACCATCTCCGACGCGCCCTTGGCGCCGCCGCGCCGGGGCGCGGGGCGACGCGTCGCGGCCTGCTTGGCCTTGGCGGTCGCGATGCGGTTCTTCTTGTGCTTCTTGCGGGCCTCGGCGGGCGGGGTGGGGCCCTTGCCCTCAAGCCCACGGCGCCGCTGGCCACCGCTGCCGACCGTCGCGCCCTTCTTGTTGGACGTGCGGCGGTTCCTGCGCTGGCTGTTCCCGGCCATGACCTACCTATTTCTGTGGATCCGCGATCCACATGCGCATGCAGATCGTGTACGTACGTATATGAAGTGTGCCGCCCGATCGCCCGGGCGGCACATTGCGAGGGCTCAGCGCGGGCCGAGGGTCCAGCGGGGGCCGCTGGGGCTGTCCTCGATGACCAGGCCGGACTGGGTCAGCTGGTCGCGGATCGCGTCCGCGGTCGCCCAGTCCTTGCGGGACCTGGCGGCCTCGCGCTGCTCAAGGACGAGGCGTACGAGGGTGTCGACGGCCCCGTGCAGGTCGTCGCCCCGGTCGCTCTCCTCGGCCCACCGCGGGTCCATCGGGTCGAGGCCGAGCACGCCGAGCATGGCGCGCACCTCGGCCAGGCGCTCGGTCGCCGCGTCCTTGTCGTCGGCGGCGAGCGCGCTGTTGCCCTGGCGGACGGTGGTGTGGATGATCGCGAGCGCCCCGGGGACGCCCAGGTCGTCGTCCATCGCCTCGGCGAAGGCCGGCGGCACCTGGGCCGCGGGCTCGACGACGCCCCCCGCCTTCTCGACGACCCGCTGCATGAAGCCCTCGATCCGCGCGAACGCGGACTCCGCCTCGCGCAGGGCCTCCTCGCTGTACTCGATCATCGAGCGGTAGTGCGGGGTGCCCAGGTAGTAGCGCAGCACGATCGGACGCCACTGCTTGACCATCTCGGACACGAGGACCGAGTTGCCCAGCGACTTGGACATCTTCTCGCCGGACAGCGTGACCCAGGCGTTGTGCAGCCAGTACCGCGCGAACTCGTCGCCGAAGGCCTGCGCCTGGGCGATCTCGTTCTCGTGGTGCGGGAAGATCAGGTCGAGGCCGCCGCCGTGGATGTCGAAGGCGCTGCCCAGGTACTTGTGGGCCATCGCCGAGCACTCCAGGTGCCAGCCGGGCCGGCCGCGCCCCCACGGGGTCTCCCAGTCCGGCTCGCCGGGCTTGGACGCCTTCCACATGGCGAAGTCGCGCGGGTCGCGCTTGCCTGCGGCGCCCTCGTCGGGCTGGCGCAGGTCGTCGATGTCCTGGTTGGAGAGCTGGAGATAGCCGGGGAAGGACCGTACGTCGAAGTAGACGCTGCCGTCCGCCTCGTAGGCGTGGCCACGCTCGATGAGGCCGCGCATCATCTCGATCATCTCGGTGATGTGGCCGGTGGCACGCGGCTCGTAGGTGGGCGGCAGGCAGCCGAGCGCGCTGTAGCCGTCGTTGAAGGCGCGCTCGTTGTCGTACCCGATCGACCACCAGGGGCGGCCCTGCTCGGCGGCCTTCTTGATGATCTTGTCGTCGATGTCGGTGACATTGCGGATGAACGTCACGTCGTAGCCGCGGTACTCCAGCCAGCGGCGCAGGATGTCGAAGTTGAGACCCGAGCGGATGTGGCCGATGTGCGGGGCCGCCTGGACGGTGGCGCCACAGAGGTAGATCGAGACACAACCCTGCGTGAGCGGGACGAAGTCACGAATCTGCCGGGCGCTGGTGTCGTACAGGCGAATGGTCACCCCACCAGGGTAGTGGCCCGATACCAGTGCCCCGCGACCCTTTACGGACCTTGGGCACACAATTTGGCGGCCATCGTGTGCCGGATCCGCCGGACGATCTTCCACCGGTGCCGCGGACGATCATGGACGGGGGTTCGGCGGGGTCCGCCCGGCGGGCCGCGCGGGTACGGGGGGGCTACCGCGTGCGGTTCACCAGCGCCGTACCCGGGGTCCGTCCGGCAGGCCCCGCCCGTACGGAGGGCTACCGCGTGCAGTTCACCAGCGCCGTACCCGGGGTCCGTCCGGCAGGCCCCGCCCGTACGGAGGGCTACCGCGTGCGGTACACCAGCGCCGTGGCGATCGCCGCCAGTCCCTCGGCGCGGCCGGTCAGGCCGAGGCCGTCGGTGGTGGTCCCGGACACCGCCACCGGGGCGCCGGCCGCCGCCGACAGCGCGGCGCGCGCCTCGTCGCGCCGCTTGCCGATCTTCGGGCGTACGCCGATGACCTGCACCGCGATGTTCCCGATCTCGAAACCCTCGGCCCGCACGATCCGCGCGGCCTCGGCGAGCAGCGTCACGCCCGAGGCGCCGGACCACTGCGGGCGGTCCGTGCCGAAGTGCGCGCCGAGGTCGCCGACGCCGGCCGCCGAGAAGATCGCGTCGCAGGCGGCGTGGGCGGCGACATCGCCGTCGGAGTGCCCGGCGAGGCCGTACTCCGCGTCACCGGGGCCGTCCCACAGCAGCCCGGCGCACCACAGTTCCCGTCCCCGCTCGAAGGCGTGGACGTCGGTGCCGATGCCCACGAGCGGGATGACGGGTGCGGGGGCGGCATGCTCAGAAGCCATCGTTGGCCCTTCGTCGTGCGAGTACGGCCTCGGCCAGGACGAGGTCGAGCGGCCGGGTCACCTTGAACGCCTCTTCGTGCCCGGGCACCACCACGACGGTCAGACCCAGCTGCTCGATCATGCTCGCGTCGTCGGTGACGTTGTCAGTGACCGTCTCGTGGGCGCGTACGAGCGTGTCGTGGTCGAAGCCCTGCGGCGTCTGCACCGCGCGCAGGCGGGCCCGTTCGGGGGTGGCGACGACCGGTTCGGGCGAGCCGTCCTCGCTCGGCTCGACCTGCTTGACGGTGTCGGCGAGCGGGAGCGCGGGCACCACGGCGGGCGCTCCGTCGCGTACCGCCTCGATCACCGCGTCGACGGTGTCGACGGGGACCAGCGGGCGGGCCGCGTCATGGACCAGCACGGCGTCGAAGCCGGGCGGCAGCGCGTCAAGGCCGAGCTTCACGGATTCCTGGCGGGTCTCGCCGCCGGGCACCACGAGGACGTCCGTGCCATGGGGCGGGCCCTGCGGCAGGGCGTGCTCGGCGAGGAGGTTCTTCACCTCGGTGGCGCCGTCCGGCGGAGCCACCACGACGACGAGGGAGACGGCGCGGGAGGCGGCCATCGCCCGGACGGCGTGGATCAGCATGGGGGTGCCGCTCAGCGTGCGGAGCGCCTTGGGGGCGCCCGGGCCGAGCCGCACACCGCGCCCGGCCGCCGGAACCACCGCGGCCGTGCGGAAAAGACGCGATTCGTCTGACAAGGTTTGTGTCCTCAAACGACGTGGGTATGGCCTGGGGGTACCCCCCGCTTCCGGAGCGGGGGCGTGCCGGGCGCTCCGCCCCGACCGGCCCTTCCGTGACGACTGGTCAGGCAGCCGCCCGAGCCCGGCGCACACAGTGCGGGCACATAGAGTGCGGGCGTTTCGGCAGGGGATACGAACATGCCGCAGCGCCCGGCGACACAGCAATTGTCATTGCTGGTCAGCGGGCACCGCGGCAATGCCGGTATTCCGGGGCGGGCCCCGGAACTGACGGCGTCAGGACGCGAGAACCTCGTCGAGAAGGGCCTCGGCCTTGTCTTCGTTGGTGTTCTCCGCGAGGGCCAGCTCGCTCACCAGGATCTGGCGCGCCTTGGCGAGCATGCGCTTCTCACCCGCGGACAGGCCGCGCTCGCGCTCACGACGCCACAGGTCACGCACCACTTCGGCGACCTTGATGACATCGCCGGAGGCGAGCTTCTCAAGGTTCGCCTTGTAACGACGGGACCAGTTCGTGGGCTCCTCCGCGTACGCTGCGCGCAGCACCTCGAAGACCCGGTCCAGCCCGTCCTGACCAACTACATCGCGAACACCGACGAACTCCGCATTGTCCGCGGGCACGCGCACAGTCAAGTCGCCCTGGGCGACCTTGAGCACCAAGTAGGTCTTGTCCACGCCTTTGATCTGGCGAGTTTCGATAGCCTCGATCAGCGCGGCCCCGTGATGGGGATAGACCACGGTGTCGCCAACCTTGAACGTCATGTGACAGGTACCCCTTCCGTGGCTATCCAGGGTAACACGGATACGGCTTCTTCTGAATGGCGTTTTCGCAGGTCAGGGCATATCTCGGGGCTTGACAACAGCGCCAGGAACGTGCTGCGGAGGGCTTGCGGAAGGCGGTATTCGCAGGTCGGAGCAGCTGCGAAGGAGCTGCGAAACGCCTGTGTCACCCACCCCCGAGCGGGGCCCGAAGGGGCTGAACGTCCCGGTTTGCCGGGTTCCGGACGGTGAACTTCATCTACTCCGTTCGGCGCTCGTTCACCCGTTCGGCCGACCGGCATTCATTCCGGGAATTGATCAACGAACGGGCCGGGTCGCGCTCTCGGGGATTTTCGGTAAGGAATGTGTGGCGGCACGGGAAATTGATCACCCGGCTATGGGAACGGCGTACGAAAGAACGCGCGGGGCGAGCGATCCGCGGAACGGACGGCGCACGTGATCCACTCGACTTCGCCGGGCCCGTCGTCCGTAGGGGCGGGTCGGGTGCGGGGCGCGTCGGACGGCTCGGTAATCTAGGCCCGCTGACACACCCTTAGCCGGCCCTCAGGCATGCGGCCGGCTGACCCGTAGCCCCGTCCGAAGCCCGTCTCGTACGTCCAAGGAGTTGCCGCCGCCGTGAGCCGCAGCCTTCGACGCGGCGCCCTCGCCGCTTCTGCCATCGCGTTCTCGCTCGCTTCCCTCTCCGCCTGCGCGGCGGGCAACGGAGCTCAGACGCTCGGAGTCAAGGCGGACAACGCCTACACCACCGTCGGCGACATCAAGGTCCAGGGTGCGACGGTCGTGACGCAGCCGAAGCCCGACGCCGAGGGCCTCGCCGTCGTCGCGGCGACGGTGTTCAACAACGGCAAGGACCCGCAGACCCTGGACTCCGTCCAGGTCGGCAGCGCCACCGTCAAGCTCTCCCCCGCCAAGGGCACGGGCCCCGTCACCGTCCCGGCGCACGGCTCGGTCGTGCTCGGCGGCCAGGGCAACGCCTCCGCGGTCATCGCCAACGGCCGCGAGGCCGCCAAGAACGGTGACGCCCAGAAGGTCACCTTCCAGTTCAGCCAGACCGGTGCGGTGAGCCTCGGCGCCTTCGTCGTCCCGGCCACCAGCTACTTCGAGGGCGTCGGCCCCAGCGAGCTCCCGAAGCCGAAGGCCACGCCGTCGGGCAACGCCACCCCCTCGGGCAACGCCACGCCGTCCGGCGGCGCCACGCCGTCCGGCGGCGCCACGCCGTCCGGCTCGACCGCCCCGAACACCGCGGGCGGCAGCGGCAAGCCCGCGGGCGGCGCGGCGTCGCACACCGCGACGACCGGCCACTGACGCCGACCGCCGTCACGACAGCAGGCTGACGCCCGACCGCCGGTCACGCACAGCACGCTGACGTCGACCGCCGTCACACACAGCACGCGAAGGGCGCCCCACCGGCCGGTGGGGCGCCCTTCGCACATCCAGGGAGTGGGCTTCGACGCGCGGTCCACGGGCGGCTCCCCGACGCACATCCGTGAGCAGGTCTCGACGCGCCGTCAGTGAGCGGGTCCCGACGCGCGCCGTGCCCGCCCCACGACTCGACCCCGCGGGCGTCGTCGGCGCTCGGCGCGGCTCTGCGCGCACGCGCCCGCCGCAGGCGCGCACGCGCCCGTCGCGGCCTACGGCTCGAACTTGTAGCCGAGGCCGCGCACCGTCACCAGGTACCTCGGCGCGCCCGGGTCCGGCTCGATCTTGGCGCGCAGGCGCTTCACATGCACGTCCAGGGTCTTGGTGTCGCCGACGTAGTCCGCGCCCCACACCCGGTCGATGAGCTGCATACGCGTCAGCACCCGGCCCGCGTTGCGCAGCAGCATCTCCAGGAGGTCGAACTCCTTCAGCGGGAGGTCGACCTTCGCGCCCGAGACGGTGACCACGTGCCGGTCGACGTCCATGCGGACAAGGCCGGCCTCAAGGGCGGCCGGGGTGACCTCCTCCGGCTCGCCCCGGCGGCGCAGCACGGCGCGGATGCGGGCGACCAGCTCGCGCGAGGAGAACGGCTTGGTGACGTAGTCGTCGGCCCCTATCTCCAGGCCCACGACCTTGTCGATCTCGCTGTCCTTGGCGGTCACCATGATGACCGGCACGTTGGAGCGGCCGCGCAGCTGACGGCAGACCTCGGTGCCGGGCAGTCCCGGCAGCATCAGGTCGAGCAGCACGAGGTCGGCGCCGTTGCGCTCGAACTCGTCCAGGCCGTCGGGTCCGGTGGCCGCCACCGCGACCTCGAAGCCCTCCTTGCGGAGCATGTAGGACAGGGCGTCGCTGAAGGATTCCTCATCCTCGACGACGAGCACTCGGGTCACGGAAGGACCTCCGGGGCGGGGACTATGGCTTGGGAAACAGGCACAGCGGAACTGAAGGTCTCGTACGGAACGTCGTCGTCCTCGTCGACCGTGACCGGGCCGCGCCCCGAGGCGCGGTCCCGTACGGCGCCGGCTTCCGGCAGCCGCAGGGTGAAGGTGGAGCCCTGGCCCTCGGAGCTCCACACCGTGACCTCCCCGCCGTGCGAGGCGGCCACATGCTTGACGATGGCGAGCCCAAGGCCGGTGCCCCCGGTGGCGCGGGAGCGGGCCGGGTCCACCCGGTAGAAGCGCTCGAAGACGCGCTCGCGGTCCTTCTCGGAGATCCCTATGCCCTGGTCGGTCACGGCGATCTCGATCAAGTCACCGCCGGGCGCGGAGATGCGCCGTCCGGCGATGCCGACCCGCGTCCTGGCCGGCGAGTAGTTCACGGCGTTCTCGACGAGGTTGCCGAGCGCCGCCGCGAGCTGGCCGCGGTTGCCCCACACGTACAGATCGGCGGTGCCGCCCGCGGCCATGGTGATCTGCTTGGTGGACGCGGGGTGGCGGGAGCGGTCCATGGCCTCGTCGACGAGCTCGTCGACGAGGACCGGCTCGGCGTCCTCCAGCGGGTCGTCGTTCTGGACCCGGGAGAGGTCGATGAGCTCCTGGACGAGATTGGTGAGCCGGGTCGCCTCGATCTGCATCCGGCCGGCGAAGCGGGTGACCGCCTCGGGGTCGTCCGATGCGTCCATGACGGCCTCGGAGAGCAGGGAGAGCGCCCCGGTCGGGGTCTTGAGCTCATGGCTGACGTTGGCCACGAAGTCACGCCGTACGGCTTCGATGCGGCGGGCTTCCGTCAGGTCCTCGACCAGCAGCAGGACGAGCCGGGAGCCGAGCGGTGCGACGCGCGCCGAGACGGCAAGGGCCTCACCCCGGCCGGTGCCGCGCCGGGGGAGGTCTAGCTCGACCTGCCGTATCTCGCCGTCGCGGCGGGTGTCGCGCGCCATGTGCAGCATGGCGTCGACGGCCAGCTTGCCGCCCCTGACCAGGCCGAGCGCGTACGCCGCGGAGCTGGCCTTGACCACCGAGTCGCTCTCGTCGAGCACGACCGCCGATGAGCGCAGTACGGAGAGGACGGTGTCCACGCCCGGGGGCAGGACCGCGTCCGTGTGCAGGGACGACCGGGTGGGCCGCGCCTGATCCCGCTCGCTCCAGCGGAACGCCAGCATGGCGATGACGCCGGTGCACACCCCGGCGATCGCTGCCAATGCGGCGACCGCCGCGTTCACGTCCATGCACCCAGGTTATGCGGCACCACTGACACTCTCCCAGCCAAAAGAGTGCCTGCTCGAACGTTCGTCGCCCAGAGTTCACCGAGGTGACGGGGACGGTTCACTTCCTGTGGCCGAACCGGACGCGTGCGCGACGGAACGTGGGAGCGTGGGGGTGCGAGCCCCCCGGACGGCACCCGGGCCCCGATCCGCCCAGAGCGATTCGCCCAGCGCCCGGTTCGTATGTGAGGAGAGGGACACCATGCGTGACGCGTACCACGAGGAACTTGACTCGATCGGCGAGGGCCTGGTCGAGATGGCCCGTCTCGTCGGGTCGGCGATCGGGCGCGCCACCACGGCCATGCTCGACGCCGACCTCAAGCTCGCCGAGAACGTGATCGCCGCCGACCAGAAGGTGGACGACCTCCAGCACGATCTGGAGGCCCGCGCCATCGCCCTGCTGGCCCGCCAGCAGCCGGTCGCCACCGACCTGCGCATCGTCGTCACCTCGCTGCGCATGAGCGCCGACCTGGAGCGCTCGGGCGACCTCGCGCAGCACGTGGCCAAGCTGACGCGGCTGCGCTACCCCGAGCGCGCCGTACCGAACGACCTGCACGCCACCATCCTGGAGATGGGCCAGCTCGCCCAGCGCCTGATGGCGAAGGCCGCCGAGGTCATCATCACCAAGGACGTCGACCTGGCCCTCCAACTGGAGCAGGACGACGACGAGATGGACCTGCTGCACCGCACACTGTTCCAGCACCTGATGGACGACCGCTGGAAGCACGGCATCGAGACGGCGGTGGACGTCACGCTGCTCGGCCGCTACTACGAGCGCTACGCGGACCACGCCGTGTCCGTCGCCAAGCGCGTCGTCTACCTGGTCACCGGCGAACACGCCGACGAGCTCCAGGCACCCGCTCAGGCCGAGGGGGCCTGACGGCGGGCTCACGGGGCCCTGATCGGAGGGCCTGACGGCGGGTCGACGCAGGGGCCTGACGGCGGGCCACCGGCGCGACCGTACGGTGCGGGTGGTGCGCCGTCCCAACAGGCCTGCGCGCATGCGCCGTTGATGCGCCCGTCCCCGTGGGCATGCAATGGGCGAAGGCTCGCTGTGTCTGCCTACCCCGGGAGGGACCCATGTCCGATTCACCCACGACCGAACCTCGGCAGGACGCACCCGTCACACCCGTCGAAGTGACCCGACTGCCGCTCGTCGGCGCGTGCGGCTGCGGTTCGAGCTGCGGCTGCGGCTGCCAGTCGGGAGCACCCTGCCAGTGCGGCGGCTGCTCCGGCTGACCCCGCCGTTCCCAGCACGAGAGGGGCCCCGCCGACCGCGGCGGGGCCCCTTCCCCGTGTGCCGGGCGCACTCGGACGGGGCTCAGGACGACGGGCACCCGGGGGCAGCGGCCACCCGGGCAACGGACGCCCAGGACCAACGGACGCCGAGGACCAACGGGCGCCCAGGGCGCGTCACTTGACCGTGACGGTGACCGTCGGCGAGGTGCCGTTGTCCGCCTTGACGCGGAGTTCCTGCTTGCCCTTGTCGTTGAGCTTGGCGTCGAAGGTGTAGCTGCTGCCCTTCTTGACGGTGGTGCCGGCATGCAGGGTCGTCCACTTGCTGCCCTGCTTGTGCTGGAGCACCAGCTTGCTGCCTATGGGCATGCCCTTGGTGCGGCCCGTGAACGTCACCTTGTCACCGGCCTTGACCGAACCGGGCGTGGCCTTCACGGTGATGGATCCAGCCGCCTTGGTCGCGGACACGGACGGGCTGGGCTTGGCACTGTCGGTAGCGGCCGAGGCGAACGTACCGGCGGCTCCGGCGCTCAGCAGCGCGGCGGACAACGCCCCGGCCGCGAGCGTCCGGGCACAACGGCTGCGCAGAGTGGATTTCACGTCGAACTCCCGTCTTGGCGGATCCCCGTACGACATGCGGTTCGCCGGGGGTGACACGCGGCTCGCCGGGCGAGACGGAAGGGGTGGGGCTCGCCTCGGGCGAAATGCGCGTTTCGAGGCTATCCACGGGACACCGGGACGGCGACCGGAGAGGGGTCGGGCGGCTACGGGGAGTAACGCAGAACCCCCCGCCCCGCGGCACGACCGCGGGCGGGGGGTTCTGGAGCGACTCGGGGCTCGGAGCGGCTTGGGGCTCGGAGCGGCCTGGGGCTCGGAGCCACCACCGGGGGCTCGGAGCGACCGGGGGGCTCGGAGCAACCGGGGGGGGGCTCGGAGCGACCGGGCTACTTCTTCTTGCCCTGATTCTTCACGGCCTCGATCGCCGCGGCGGCCGCGTCGGGGTCCAGGTAGGTGCCGCCCGGCTTGACCGGCTTGAAGTCGGCGTCCAGTTCGTACACGAGCGGGATGCCGGTCGGGATGTTCAGGCCCGCGATGTCGGCGTCGGAGATGCCGTCGAGGTGCTTGACCAGGGCGCGCAGCGAGTTGCCGTGCGCGGCGACCAGGACGGTGCGGCCCGCGAGCAGGTCCGGGACGATGCCGTCGTACCAGTACGGAAGCATGCGGACGACGACGTCCTTCAGGCACTCGGTCCGCGGGCGCAGCTCCGGCGGGATCGTCGCGTAGCGGGCGTCGTCGCTCTGCGAGAACTCCGTGCCGTCCTCAAGGGCGGGCGGCGGGGTGTCGTACGAGCGGCGCCACAGCATGAACTGCTCCTCGCCGAACTCGGCGAGCGTCTGCGCCTTGTCCTTGCCCTGGAGCGCGCCGTAGTGCCGCTCGTTCAGGCGCCAGCTGCGGTGCACCGGGATCCAGTGGCGGTCCGCGGACTCCAGCGCGAGCTGGGCGGTGCGGATGGCGCGCTTCTGGAGGGAGGTGTGCAGCACGTCGGGGAGCAGGCCGGCGTCCTTGAGCAGCTCACCGCCGCGCGCCGCCTCCTTCTCGCCCTTCGGCGTGAGGTTGACGTCCACCCACCCGGTGAACAGGTTCTTCTCGTTCCACTCGCTCTCGCCGTGGCGGAGCAGGATCAGCTTGTACGGTGCGTCGGCCATGCGTCCGAGCCTAATCGACGTTCCGGCGCCGTCGCGCGCACGGGGAGCGAGCTGCCGGTGCCGTCTCGATTGACGGACGCCGTCAATTCGGTGGCTCCCGGATGCCGCCCACTTGTAACGTGCGTCCGTCTGAAACACCGCTTACACGGCACGCGGATCCGAGTGCCACAGTCCCGGGGGAAGCCGCATGTCAGTCGCCAGTCTGAGACTCGCCGCACGAGAATCCGTCGCCGGGCTTCCCCGGGCGTTCTGGTGGCTGTGGACCAGCACCCTGATCAACCGCCTCGGGGCGTTCGTCGCCACCTTCATGGCGCTCTACCTCACCCTCGACCGGGGGTACTCGGCCTCGTACGCGGGACTCGTGGCCTCGCTGCACGGGCTCGGCGGCGTCGTGTCGTCCATCGGCGCGGGCATCATGACCGACCGGCTCGGCCGCCGCCCCACCCTCGTCATCGCCCAGACCTCGACGGCCTTCGCGGTCGCCCTGCTCGGCTTCATGACGGACCCGGTCGCGATCGCGGGCGTCGCCTTCCTCGTCGGCATGGCGAGCAACGCCTCGCGGCCCGCCGTGCAGGCGATGATGGCCGACATCGTGAAGCCCGAGGACCGCGTCCGCGCGTTCTCTCTCAACTACTGGGCGATCAACCTGGGGTTCGCCGTCTCGTCGATGACGGCCGGTTTCATCGCGCAGTACAGCTATCTGGCCGGCTTCCTCGGCGAGGCCACGCTCACGCTGGTCTGCGCGGTCGTCGTCTTCCTCAAGCTGCCGGAGTCGCGCCCCGAGCGCACGGCCGAGGAGAAGGTGAGGCAGCCGGAGACCGGCATCGGCACGGTGCTGAGGGACGGCCGCTTCATGGGTGTGGTCGGCCTCTCCTTCCTCATCTCCCTTATTTTCCAGCAGGGTTACGTCGGCCTGCCGGTCGCGATGGGCACGGACGGGTTCTCCGCCGCCGACTTCGGTCTGGCCATCGCCGTCAACGGCGTCCTCATCGTGGCGGTGCAGATCCCTGTCACCCGCTACACCCAGCACCGCGACCCGCGCAAGCTGCTGATCGTCTCGGCGCTGCTCGCGGGTTACGGCTTCGGCCTCACGGCGTTCGCCGGCTCCGTCGCCGTGTACGCGCTGACGATCTGCGTCTGGACCCTGGCCGAGATCGTCAACGCCCCGACGCAGACCGGCCTGGTCGTCCGCCTCTCCCCCGTCCACGGCCGCGGTCGCTACCAGGGCGTCTACACGATGTCCTGGTCGGTGGCGGCGCTGGTCGCACCCCTGATGTCCGGCTACGTCATCGACCACTTCGGCGCGGGCTGGCTGTGGGGGGCGTGCGCGGTGCTGGGGACGGTGGCGGCGGTGGGGTACTGGGCACTGATGCGCGGCCTCACACCGGAACTCCCCGAGCCCACGCGGACGAAGGCCCCCTCGCCGACCACGCCGGCGACCCGTCCGGCCGCCCCGTCGACGACCCCCTTGGCGATCCCGTCGCCGGCGACCCCATCGGCGTCCCCCTTGGCCGTTCCCTCGGCGGCGACCCCGCAGGTGACCCCGTCGTCGGCGTTGTGCGGTGAATCTCGTACGGGGTCTGGAGTCTGACCGGCGGTGGGGGTCAGCCCTCCGCGCCGCGCGTCAGATGCCCGAACGCCTCAAGGTTGCGCGTCGACTCCCCGCGCGACACCCGCCACGCGTACTCCCGCCGGATGGCGGACGCGAACCCCATCTCCAGCAACGTGTTGAAGGATCCGTCCGCCTCCTCCAGGACGACGCCGAGCAGCCGGTCGAGCTCGTCCGGGGTGACGGAGCTCAGCGGGAGTTTGCCCGCCAGGTACACGTCGCCGAGCCGGTCGATCGCGTAACTCACCCCGTACAGACGGAGGTTGCGTTCGAGGAGCCAGCGGTGGACGGCGGGCTCGTTCTCGTCCGGGTGCCGCACGACGAAGGCGTTCACGGAGAGGGAGTGGCGGCCGACCCGCAGCGAGCAGGTCGTGGACAGTTTGCGCGTGCCCGGCAGCGTCACCACGTACGCGCCGGGCTCCGGGGACTCCCACGAGAGCTCCGCGTCCTTGAGGGCCGCTTCGATGACCTGCCGCACGTCAGCCATGCCGCGAGCCTACGCGAAGGGCCCGCCATGCGGCCGTTCACCCGTGATGCGACCGCACCCGCCGCCGGTGCTCCTGCATGGCCGCCATGTACACATCCGCCGTCGCCGACGCCGCCGTCCCCCACCCGAAGGACTGCGCGTGCCGGGCGGCCGCGTCGCCCATGCACCGCCCCAGCGCGGGGTCCTCCACGAAGCGGTGGAGCGCGGTGGCGTAGTCCTTCGGGTCGTGGCCCTGGACGAGGAACCCCGTCGAGCCGTCCCGTACCGCCACCGGAAGGCCGCCGACCGACGCCGCGACCACCGGCGTGCCGGCCGCCTGCGCCTCGATGGCGACGAGCCCGAACGATTCACTGTACGAGGGCATGACCAGGACGGACGCCGCCCGGAACCAGTCCGCCAGCCGGTCCTGGCCGACGGGCGGATTGAACCGTACGACGTCGGAGATGCCGAGCTTGGCCGCCAGTTTCTGCAACCCCTCCGGCTTGGAAAGGCCACTGCCGGAGGGCCCGCCGACGATCGGCACGATCATGCGTGAGCGCAGGGAGGGGTCGCGGTCCAGGAGTTCGGCCGCGGCCCGCAGAAGGATGTCCGGCGCCTTGAGCGGCTGTATCCGGCCCGCGAACACCGGGATGAACGCGTCCCGCGGCAGCCCGAGCCGGGCCCGCGCCGCCGTCCTGCCGTCCGCCGGGCGGAACCGGTCGAGGTTCACGCCCGGGTGGACGACGGCGACCTTGCCCGGGTCGGCCTCGTAGAAGCGGACCAGTTCGTCGGCCTCTTCGGAGGTGTTGGCGATCAGCCGGTCCGCCGCGTTCACGATCTGCGTCTCACCGATGACGCGCGCGGCGGGCTCGGGGGTGTCGCCCTCGGCGAGCGCGGCATTCTTGACCTTGGCCATGGTGTGCATGGCGTGGACGAGGGGCACCCCCCAGCGCTGGGCGGCGAGCCAGCCGACGTGCCCGGAGAGCCAGTAATGGGAGTGGACGAGGTCGTAGTAGCCGGGCCGGTGCCGCGCCCATGCCTGCATCACGCCGTGCGTGAAGGCACAGAGCTGGGCCGGCAGCTCCTCCTTGGCAAGGCCCTCGTACGGGCCCGCGTCAATGTGGCGGACCAGCACCCCGGGCGACATCTCCACGGCGGGCTCAAGGCCACCCGTGGTCGCCCGGGTGAAGATCTCGACCTCGATGTTGATCGCGGCGAGGCGCTTGGCCAGCTCGACGATGTACACGTTCATGCCGCCCGCGTCGCCCGTGCCCGGCTGGTGCAGCGGGGAGGTGTGCACGCTGAGCATGGCGACCCGGCGCGGCCTGCGGTGGCCGCCGGGCAGCCGGAGCCGCGGTGGCCCCGCCAGGGTGCCGGTGAACCGGGACACGTACTGGCTCACGTCGGGGCCCTCCTCGGCTCGGGGCACTGCCTTCGGACGCGGAGTGGGCATACGGGCACGCCCCTCCAAAGCCCCGAACACCGGAACCGGTCCTTTCATTTCCACTTTGCCAAATAGTTGCCGGACACGCGGCGCGGAGACGTAGGGGGCGATCGGGCGGCCCCGACGGGGCGGGGCTGCGAGCCCGGCGCCGACGGGGTGGGGCTGCGAGCGGCCGGCCCCGACGGGGTGGGGCTGCGAGCGGCCGGCCCCGACGGGGTGGGGCTGCGAGCGGCCGGCCCCGACGGGGTGGGGCTGCGAGCGGCCGACCAGCGAGGCGGACCCGCCGCCCGCCGCCCCCCGCCCGCCGCCCGCCACGCCTGACCGGACCCGGCACTGTGCTCCGCACCCCCTCCGGGCACCACGTCCGGCATCGCGTCCCGCCACCACGTCCGGGCACCACGCCGGGCATCGCGTCCCGGCACCGCGTCCCGGCACCGCGTCCCGGAGATGGATGGGGGGCCGGACCAGGACGGACCGGCGGCGGACCCGCGCCTACCCTCGTCCTATGGCTCCACCCGCCCCACCCGCGAAACGCCCCGTCGGCACCGTCACCCGCGGCACCACCAACCCGAACCGGCTGCGCCGCATGGACCGCTGGATCGCCGACGCGCACGGGGCGGCGCTGCGCCGCGCGGATACCCCCCTCGCCGTCGACCTCGGGTACGGGGCCGCGCCCTGGACCGCGGTGGAACTGCTCCAGCGGCTGCGCGCCGCCGCCCCCGCTGTCTCGGTGGTCGGCATCGAGATCGAGCCCGCCCGGGTCGCCGCGGCGAAGCCGTACGAGCGTGACGGCCTCACCTTCCGCCATGGCGGCTTCGAGGTGCCGCTGGCCCAGCCCCCGATGCTGATCCGCGCGGCGAACGTACTGCGCCAGTACGACGAGGCCGAGGTGGCCGCCGTCTGGGCCCGCCTCTGCGCGCGGCTCGCACCCGGCGGACTGCTCGTCGAGGGCACCTGCGACGAGATCGGGCGCCGCCACGTCTGGGTCGCGCTCGACCGCTCCGGTCCGCGCATGGTGACCTTCGCGACCCGGCTCGGCTCCTTGGAACGCCCCTCCGACCTGGCCGAACGGCTGCCGAAGGCGCTGATCCACCGCAACGTGCCGGGCGAGCCGGTGCACGCCTTCCTGCGCGACTTCGACCGGGCCTGGGCGGCGGCTGCCCCGTACGCCTCGCTCGGCGCGCGGCAGCGGTGGATCGCGTCCGTACGGGATCTGGCGGCCGACTGGCCCGTCGTCGACGGCGTACGGCGCTGGCGTCAGGGCGAGGTGACGGTGAACTGGGCTGCCCTGGCCCCTCGTTGAGGCCCGCCCCCATCCCCCGGCCGCGGCGCGCAGCCCTGTGTGAGTGAGCGCGATCCCACCCCCTGCGCGCCCGCCCACGACCCACCTCGTGACGTCGTACGGGTGAACTCCCTCGGCCAGGGGAACGTGCGGCGCGCTGGGTTCGTACGACGGGAGAGAGCACGGGATGCGTCCGCCGGCAGGGGGGGCGGGAGGCGCACCCGGGGAAGAGCAGGGGGTTGTGGGGTGGGGACATCCAAAGGGGCGAAGGGGAACGCGACGGCCCGGACGGAGGATGCACGGGAGGCGACGGCCCGGGCGGGGGACGGGCGGGGACGCGCCGGCCCGGACGGAGGGTGCACGGGACGCGCCGGCCCGGGCGGGGGACGGGCGGGGAGCACGCCGCAGAACGCGGGGGAAACACGGAGGAACGTGCCCCCGCCGGTGCCCTCGTGCCCCTGTCGTTTTGACGGACGGCGTGGCAGCATCGCCGACACCGCCGCTATGTTACTGACGGTAAATCACATTCGGGCGTCGGGTGGGGGGCCCGGATGGGCTGGAGGGGGAGTTCACAGTGCCGAAGCAGCGCCGCTTGGCGGCCGCGATCACCTTGGTGTGTGCCTTGACCGCATGGGCCGCGGCCGCGCCGGGCACGGCGTTCGCCGACCCGGCGCCGAAGCCGACGACCACGGCTGACGGCGGGTCCGGCCCGGCCAGTACGCCCAAGTCGCTGGAGGAGGTCGGGCAGCAGATAGACGACCTGTACCGGCAGGCGGCCGCGGCCACCGACGCGTACAACCTCGCCGAGGAGCAGACCGCAGAACAGTCCGCACAGATCGTGAAACTGGCCCAGGAGACGGTGAAGGGCGAGGAGAAGATCAGGCGGCTGAAGGACCAGGCGGGCGCCACCGCGCGGATGCAGTACCGCAGCGGCGGCCTTCCGCCCGGCGCGCAGCTGATGCTCAGCAGTGACCCGGGCACGTTCCTCGACGGCGCCGGCGCCCTGCGGCAGGGCCAGCAGGCCGCCCAGGGCCTGCTCGGCGAACTGAACCAGACGCAGGCCGACTTGGCGGCCTACAGCAAGGACGCCACGGCCCAGTGGAAGAACCTGGAGGCCAACCGGGTCAAGAAGGAAGCCGCGAAGAAGGACATAACCGAGAAGATCGCGGCGGCCGAAAAGATCCAGTCCGAGCTCAAGGAGCAGGAGCGTCAGCGGCTGGCGGAGCTGGAGCGCAAGAAGGAGTTCGACTCCCAGACGGCCTGGCTGAGCACGGGCGTCCTCAAGGACATCAGCACCGACGCGAGCGAGCAGGGCAAGAAGGCCGTGAAGTTCGCGACCGACCAGATCGGCAAGCGGTACGTGTGGGGCGCGGCGGGCCCCGACACGTTCGACTGCTCGGGCCTGACCTCGCAGGCATGGATCGCGGCCGGTCGCGGAATACCGCGCACCTCGCAGGAGCAGTGGGCCCAGCTGCCACACGTCGCGATCAAGGACATGCGCCCCGGCGACCTCATCATCTACTTCGCCGACGCCACCCATGTCGGCATGTACATCGGAGACGGCGCGATCGTGCACGCCCCGCGTCCCGGCCGGACCGTGACGATCACCGGGGCGGGCTCCATGCCGATCCTCGGCGTCGTACGACCGGACAAGTAGCGCGAGCGGGGCGACCCCGGCCCGGCGCCCGGGGCTCGGCACCCGGGGTGCTCGGCACCCGGGGTGCTCCGCGCCCGGGGGCTTGGAATCTGGCGGGGCATCCGGCAGGGGCCGACACCGGGGGCTCGGAATCCGGGGGCCGACATTCGGGAAGAGGGCTGGCCCCCGGGAAGAGCGTCGGCATCCGGAAAGGGGCCGGCCCGCCCCCCTCCAGAGGAGTCCGGCACCAGGGAAGGGTCCGGCCGGGCACCCGGGGCGGGTCCGGCCGGGCAGGTCCGTACTGGCGGTACGGGCAGCGCGCAACTTCCTGGGGCCCCGACAAATCGGGCATGCGGCATATGCCAACCGAGTACCAGTGATGAACGACCCATCGCCATTCCGCCGCACCGGTGGATGACGCTAGGGTCCCGGCTGGTGGGGCGCCGACCGGCGCTCCTCCGCGCCCTCGGGGGGAGGGAAGGAATCCGGAACCGACGATGCCCGCATCCCAGCACGTACCCGTACCGCATCAGCGAGCCGCCCCGGAGGTCCACACGGGCAGTGCCGACGCCGCGCTCAACCTGCTGGTCATCGAGGACGACCCGGCGGGTACCTTCACCGTGCACGAACTGCTCGACGAGGCCGGCACCCGGGTCCGCATCCGCACCGCGCGCAACCTCACCGAGGCCGAGCGGCTGCTCACGGACGACATCCACTGCATCCTCCTTGACCTGGCGCTGCCCGGCCGCGACCCCGACGACGAGCTGGCGGCCCTGCGCCACCTGCTGGACCTCGCGCCACGCCACGCCGTGCTGGCCCTCACCCCGTCCACGCACGCGGAACGCGCAGCCGAGGCGGTCCGGGTCGGCGCGCAGGACTACCTCTTCCGCGACGAGCTGGACGGCAGGCTGCTCAGCCGCGCCATCCGGTACGCGGTGGAGCGCAAGCGGGCGGACACGGCGCAGTACAAGCTCGCCGAGTCCCGGCTGCGCGCCCAGGAGAACGCCCGCCTGGAGCGCGGGCTGCTGCCCACCCCGCTGCTCGACGGCTCGGACCTGCGCTTCGCGGCCCGTTACCGACCGGGCCGCTCACGGGCGCTGCTCGGCGGCGACTTCTACGACACGGTGCGCACGCCCGACGGAACCGTCCACGCGATGATCGGCGATGTCTGTGGCCACGGCCCGGACGAGGCGGCCCTCGGGGTCGAACTGCGCATCGCCTGGCGTGCGTTGACGCTGGCGGGCCTGTGCGGCGACGAGCTGCTGTCCACGCTTCAGGAGGTCCTTGAACACGAACGGGACAGCGAGGAGATCTTCGCGACCCTGTGCACGGTCGACATCGCGCCCGACGGCCGCAGCGCCGGGCTGTGTCTGGCCGGCCACCCCTCGCCGCTGATCGCCCTGGACGGCCGGGCGCAGCTGCTCCCGTACGAGAACAGCGGCCCGGCCCTCGGCCTGCTGCCGCGCGCCCGCTGGCCGCGCCGCCAGGTTCAACTCGGCCGGGAATGGGGCCTGTTGATGTACACCGACGGCCTGATCGAGGGCCGTACCGGCGAGGGGAGCCAGCGGCTGGGGCAGGACGGCATGCTGGAGATGATCAATGGTCAGCTGGCGTCGGGGCTGCGCGGCGACGCACTGCTCGAAGCGGCGGTGACCCGGGCCCGCGAGCTCAACGGCGGCGAGCTGACCGACGACGTGGCGGTGGTGCTCCTGGAGCGCAAGCGCCCGGAGGACCGGGCTGTTTGACGGCCCGTGCCGACGCAGCGCCCGCGGGGTGCCACCGGCGATGAGTCCGGGCGCGGCGCGCGCCACCGGCGCCGACGGACGGCATCCGGGGGGCGGCGTCGGGGAGCTTCCGGGGGGGCGGGGGGCGTCGGGGGTTTAGCGGCCGCCGTTGTAGGGCCCGTACGGCCCGTCGCTGCTGGAGCCACCGCCACGGCGCCCGCCACGGCCGCCGCCGGAGACCTGACGCAGCGCGGGACGCACGTCGACCATGAAGACGATCGACGCGACGAGCCCGGCGAGCTGTAGGAACAGCACCGGCACGAACAGGTTCACCACGACCGTGATGCCGAGGATGATCAGCCAGAGCGGCTTGGTCTGCTTGCCCGCCGCGCGGTAGGCGTCCTCACGGGCGAGGACGGCGAAGACCAGCGCCACCACGGCGATGACGAGCATCGCGAGATAGAGCAGCGATGTGAGAAGGCTGAATCCCGTGAGCAACATGCCGTGCACCGCCTAGTGAGTCCTGATGGGAATGGAGCGCGCCTCGCGGCCAAGGTACTAGGCCAACGAGGCGGACACCGTGAAGGTGCCCGCCCCGGGATCCGCCGTGAAAACGGTTATTCCGCGGACTTGGGCGCGCTCTTCTTGGCCGGGGCCTTGCGCGGGGTGGCCTTCTTGGCGGCGGGCTTGTCCGTCGCACCGGGCGCGGCGTCGAAGTTGGTCGTGCCGGTCTCGCTCCGCGCCGCGATCAGGTCGGCGACCGAAGGCTCGGCCTTGACCGCGGTCTCGCCCTCGGCCGCGGCGTGCTCCTTGGACGCGGCCTGGTCCTTGGGCGCGGCCTGGTCCTTGGGCTCGACGGCGCCGGCGATCTCGACGATCTCGTCGGCGGCCTCGCCGCGCCACTGCTTGACGACCTCCTGGCCGTGCTCGGCGACCGAGTCGTAGCCCTCGCGCGCCTTGACGGCGTACTCGGCGAGGACGCCGACGCCCCGCAGCGCCAGGTCCTGGGCGTTTTCGCCCAGCTTCTTGAAGTCGCCGTCGAGGGCGCCGAAGAGGTCGTTGGCGCGGGTGGTGACGGCGGCCTGGACCTCCTTGACCCGGGCGGCGGCCTTCTCCTGCACGGCCTTGGGGTCGGTGCGGCGCACGGCCTCGATCCGCTCCGGCGCCTCGGACTGGATCTTCTCGATCAGCGCCGGCACCTTCTTGGCCTGCTGCCCCGCGAGGTCCGCCGTACCGGCCAGGAAGTAGAGGGGGGTGGGGTCGGTGAGGGTCTTGCGCAGGTCATCGGTGATGGCCATGTCTGTCCTCCCGGATCAGTGCTCAGTTGCTCGCTTGAGGGTGGTCGGCATCACTGCCGTCGGCGACGCTGTCGGTGCCCGTGCCGGCGTCGAGCCCGTTCTCCTTGCGGAAGGACTCGTAGATCTGGAGCAGAACCTGCTTCTGACGCTCGCTGAGCGAGGGGTCGGCGAGAATGACGCTCCGCGTCCCCGCGGCCTCGGGAGACCGCTCGTCGAGGATCCCGGCCTGCACGTACAGCGTCTCGGCGGAGATCCGCAGCGCCTTCGCGAGCTGCTGCAAAATGTCCGCGCTCGGCTTGCGCAGCCCGCGCTCGATCTGACTCAGATACGGATTGGACACCCCGGCGGCATCGGCGAGCTGCCGCAGCGACAGCTGCGCGGTGCGCCGCTGCTCGCGCAGGTACTCGCCGAGATTGCCGACGTTGAGCGATGCCATACCCCGAGAGTGCACCACCCTTGCTAACTATTGCAAGCAGGCGCTTGCAAAAGTGTGCTGCGCCACTGGGTGCGGGGGCTGTGACTGAGCACGGCAGGTGTCGTATGTGCACGACAACTGTCGTCATCCGTGTCCGGACTGGCTGCACCGGATCGCCGTGACGGTGTGTCGTGATGAGCGTGGGCGGATCCTCATCCACCGGCGGTCGGAGCATCTGTCGCGCTTCCCCGGGCTATACGAGGTCACGGCCGGTGGTGGCGTGCATGCCGGTGAGTCCTATGAACAGCCCGGACAGCCACGAAGCCTTCAACCGGTATCTCACGTTCCGGGCGGCACAGCCCTAACCAGGCGCCCCTCCCCGGCAGGGGCGCCTGCCCGCCGTGCTGCCCTGGCCGAGCTGACGTTCTGATTCGAGTGGTTATGCGGCGCGTTCCTCTCCGGCGGGCCAGTTGTCCTTGACCGCGGCCCTCAACGGCAACGAGATCCGTGCGGGGCGTCGCAGGTAGGTGCGGAGAGCACGGTCGGCGTCGCGTAGTTGCTGGACGAGTGGGGCCAGGCGCGTTCGCGCTTCGCGTGGGTCGGGGCTTGGAGGGGCTGTGAGGCGATGTCCAAGACGGCACCGGTGGCCAGCGCGTCCATGGGCGGCACGGTGTAGGGGTTGGAGGTCTTCTTCTTGCCCGGGGGGTTGAGCAGCGGCTCGGCTTGCGCGACTCGGGATGCGTACTCCGTGTCGAGACGGCTGCCTGGCAGGGTGTGCTGGCGTACTCGCGGGCGACGGGTCAGGACCGGAAGGTTGTGGCGACCGTGGCTCGCAGGACGGCGAAGTAATGGGCGAAGTAATGGGCGAGGTAATGAGGGACTGGGCCGTTGTGCGCCGGACTTGCCAGTTTCGTGATGGATTCGGCGAGTGCGACGGCGGGCGCCGGGTCGGGGTCAGGGCAGGGTCTTGATCCACTCGGTGATGACGTCGGCGTACTGCTGCGCCATCGGTTCGTGCATGGTGTGCGGGGCGTCGAGCGGTGTGAAGGTCACCGGCTGCCCGGTGGATTCGAGCAGGCGGCGGGCCTGACCGGCCTGGATATCGGTCATGGCGCCCATGAGCTGACCGGTGTCGGGGTCGGTCATGTGGAAGTGGTGGGTGAGCAGCACCGGGGCTTTGACCTGGGCGAGCATGGGGGCGTGGGCGACGCCGGCGTTGGCGGTGCCGGTGGCCCACGCCTGGGCCCATTCGGGGTCGTATTCCTTCAGGTGCTGCACCGGGGTGGGGGAGGCGCCGGCTTCGGGGTTGCCGTCGCCCATCATGAAGCCGATGCCGGGGTGGAGGAAGGCGGGCAGCTCCTTGGGGGCGGCCTTGACCATGCCGGTCCAGTCGCCGATGGACCATTGTGGGCCGAGCCACTTGGCCCACAATGCGAAGATCGGGCCGAGGGTCTGCATCATGCCGGGCCCGTAGGGCGGGGCGGCCTGGGAGGAGAACAGCGGCGGGTCCTCCAGGATCGCGCCACGCACCAGGCCGGGCTTGCCGTAGGCGGCCACGTAGGCGGTGATGAGGCCGCCGGAGGAGTTCCCGGCCACAATCGTGGGGCGCTGGATGACCAGGTCGATGAACCGCTCGACGTCGGCGCCCCAGGTGTTCAGGTTGTAGCGGCCCGGCGTCCAGGTGGAGCGGCCCTGCCCGCGCAGGTCGATCGCGTACACCCGGAACTCCGAGCTGAGCAGCCCGATCGCTTCCTCGTAGCCCCACCAGGACTCGCCCTGTGCGGGTACGAGCAGCAGCGCCGGGGCGTCCGGGGCGCCCTCGGCGACGTAGTTCATGCGGATCTCGCCCAGGTCCACCAGATGTTCGCGGTAGCTGTGGGGGACGAAGGTGTCGGCGCGGTCGGTGGCCTCGGAGATGCTCACGGTCGTACTCCTTGCACAGGGGACAGGCAGCCGGGGCTGATGTGTCGCTACCTGCTGTCATCGTCGAGTGAGGGGCCCCGGACCGGCGACCCGGCACCGACCGTATGCCGGATTGCGGACGGACTCTGTCCTAGATCCAGGACCAGGCGTCGAGGGGGCTGGCCGCTGTTCGGATCGGCAGCTTCAGGGCGCTGTCGAAACGTGTGAACGTGTGCTGCCGGAACTCGTGAACGTGTGCTGTCGGAACTCGTGGACAAAGCCATGTCCGGAAACCTCCTGGGTCAGGGTGCAGGGTTGACGACAACTGGCTCGCTCCGTCTCAGGGGCTCCGCCCTATGACTCGTTGACTGATGTTGTCCGTTCTCGGTAGATGTGCGGACTCCTTGGGATCGAATTCGCGTGCGTATGAGCTGGTTCGCACTCATATACTCGTGCGAGCTCACGAAGGGGGAGGTGGAGACAGTGAAACTTGCTGAGGCACTGGCAGAACGTGCGGAAGCGATGCGCCGCGTCGAACAGTTGCGAGCGCGCGTCGTCAGCAGTGCGCGGTACCAGGAGGGGGAGGCGCCCGCCGAGGATGCCGCCCAGTTGCTGGCGGAGGCCGGTGAGGTGCTGAGCACGCTGGAAGCGTTGATCCGGCGGATCAACCGGACGAACGCCACCGTGGAGATGGGTCCCGACGGCACGCTCACCGATGCCCTCGCACGCCGCGACGTCCTGCGGTTGCGTCACTCCGTGGTCACCGCGGCGGCGGACGCGGCGGCGGGTAACGGCGAGCGGGGATACGGCCGGCAACTCCGGTCCGAGCTGATGATGCTTTCCGCGCTTCCCGTCGCGGAACTGCGCGGTCAGGCAGATGTTCTGGCGCGGGAGATCCGCGAGGTCGATGTGCGGATCCAGCGTACGAACTGGGAGGCCGATCTGCTGGACTGAGCAGTCCGGCAAGCTGGGACGATGTGGAGCAGGTAGCCGCTTCGGAAGCGTGCACACACCGAGGGCCGGCGGTTTTTCCAGCCCACTCCTGGCGCGTGAAGAGCAACGCGGGGGTTCAACTCCCCAGCAACAGTGCAGCTCAGCATGGCGTACAGGTAAAGGTGCACAGCACACAGCACATCACCACGTGCAGATCCGAAGCGGTGAGGGCGGGTTCGGGGCTTTCCACATCGCAGCACCATGGACGACGGCGATCCGATCGCCACGGGGGCATCCGGCCCGACATCGAACGGGGTTCGCCCCGGGCGGCCGCCCCCGTCCGGCATGCTTCACAACAACTCTTTTGAAACAACTGTTGTAGGTCTACTCTCTGCACCCATGACCTCCTCCTCCCCCTCCTCCGGGTCGGCCGACGGCTCCCCCGCCTCCGGGTCGGCCGACGGCTCCCCCGCCTCCGGGTCGGCCGACGGGCCCGCCATGGAACCGGACATCCACCTCGACACGGCCAGACTGCGCGTGCTCGCCCACCCGTTGCGCGTGAACGTGCTGGGTCTGCTGCGTCGGCGTGGTCCGTCTACGGCGACTCGGGTCGCGCATGAGCTCGGTATCAATCCCGGTTCGGCCAGCTACCACCTGCGTCGGCTCGCGGCGGGCGGGCTCATCGTGGAGGCGCCGGACCGCGGCACGGGACGCGAACGATGGTGGGAGTCCGCACACCGCCAGTCGATTCACGACCCGGCCACCGAGCCCAGGGAACAACGCGAAGCCGGACGCGCCTACACGCATGCCGTCGTCCTGGCGTGCGTCGACCGGCTTCAGAAGGCCGCTCAGGAGATCCCGCTGCTTCCAGCCGAGTGGTACGAGGCCAGTGTGTACGGCGACTTCGCCCTGTGGCTTGCTCCGGAGGAGGTGCAGCGGATGCGGGCCGAGATCTTCGAGGTGATCTCGCGCTATCGGCACAGCGAGGCCGAAGCACCGCGCGGGGCCTCCCCCGTGTCGTTGCAGGTGCAGGCGTTTCCCGTGCCCGGCGCGGTGGATCTCGACACGGGTGACGTATGACCGCGTACGACATGGCGACGCCCGGACGTGCCGCGTACCGGGATGTCAACGTCCTGCGCTGGCTTGCCGCTTACACCGCCTCCGTCACCGGCGACGTGGTCTATTTCCTCGCGCTCTCCTGGTCCGCCACTCGTGCCGCGGGGCCCTCGCAGGTCGGTTTCGTGATCGCCGCCGGAGCGTTGCCCCGGGCGGTGCTCATGCTCGGCGGTGGCGTGGTGGCAGATCGGTTCGGGCCACGCCGGGTTGCCGTCGCCAGCGACGCGACCCGGTGCGTCGTGATCCTCGCCGCCGCGGCGGCCGTGCTGTTGAGCGCGCCGAATCTCTGGCTTCTCATCCCGGTGGCTCTGGTGTTCGGCGTGGTCGACGCGGTGTTCATGCCGGCAGTGGGCGCGCTTCCACCGCGCATCACAGGCCCGGAACAGCTCGCCCGCGTCCAGGGGATGCGCGGCCTTGCGATCCGGCTGAGCAATGCCGTGGGTCCTCTCCTGGCAGGCGTGGTGCTCGCGGTGGGCGGCGCGGTGGGCGCGTTCGCAGCCGCCGGCGCCCTGTTCGCCCTCTCCCTGGCCCTTCTGCTCGACGTAAAAGTGTCGCCCTTACCGTCGGCGGGCCAACACCCCTCCGCCCGCCGCGAGTTGAGGGACGGTCTGCGCTACATCCGCCGCCATCGGATGCTCGGCCCCCTGGTCACGGTGATCGGTCTGAGCGAGATGTGTTTCAGCGGCCCGGTCGCCGCCGGTCTGGTGCTCCTGGCAGACGAACGCGGATGGGGCGCCGCGGGCATGGGGTGGATCGCGAGCGCGTTCAGCGTCGGAGCCGCGGCCGCCGCCCTGCTGCTCACGGTCCGGACTCGCATCCCACGCGCTGGACTTGCGGTGTCCGGCGCATTGTTCATCACGGCCGTCGGAGCGACTGCCCTGGGGCACGCGCGATCCCTGCCGTTCGCCGTCGCGTCCGGCGCGTTGATCGGCCTGTCCAGCGGGATCACCGCGACGGTGACCGGAGCCCTGGTCCAGACGGAGACCGACCCCCGCTATCTGGGCCGGGTCACCTCGGTCACGACGCTGTGCGCCCTGGGCCTCGCCCCGGTTCTCTTCCCTCTCGTCGGCGTCACAGTGGCCGTATGGGGTGCCGCTGTGTTCTTCACCGGGTGCGGGGGGATCTGCTTGCTCGCCGCGGTGTTCAGTGTCTCCGTCTCAGTGCTGCGTCGTGCCGAACTCCAGGTGCCGGAACCCGCGCCGTCCCCGGAGCGGTGAGCCCGCGGTGCGTCACCCCGGCCGGTCAGCCCCCTGGGCCGTCACCCCGCCCGGCCGGTCCAGGACGCGTTCGCGAACCCGGGCGGCCGAGGACGCCTTCGTGCACCCGGGCGGCAGGCCGGACGTTCCGTCAGCGCGGAATGATGCAGAACGGGTGCCCCGCCGGGTCGGTGAGGACTCGCGCCCTGTCCCCGTGAGGCTGATGGTCCGGCCTGCCCGCGCCGAGCCCCAGGAGCCGGGCCTCAGCCTCGTCCAGGCTTTCGTCGACCTTGAAGCAGATGTGCAGCTGCTGCGGAACGCTCTGGCCGGGCCAGCTCGGAGCCCGGTGGCCCTCGACGCGCTGAAAGCCGATGAGGAGCCCGTGCTCACCGTTGAGACCCGCGAAGTCGGCGTCCGACTCGGGGTGCGGTTCAAGGCCGGTGGCCTGCTGGTAGAACGCGGCCAGCGCCGGCGGGTCGGGGCAATCGAGCGTTACGGCAACCAACTGCATACGCGCAAGCATGGCATCCGGGCCGATGGCATCCGGGCCGATGGCATCCGGGCCGGCCGGTGCCCCCGCGACCGGAGCCGTGGCCGGAGGCTGCGTACCAGTGGACGAGACCGCCCCTGCGGACGCACCCCATGCCCGGAGCCGACGCGCGGCGGCATCACGAGGCCTCCGGGTCGCGCGCGACGAGGGACATGCCCGACGCCAGCGCCCGGGCGGCGTCGACGAAGTACTGCTCGTCGACACCGACCGCGAGACCGAGCGGGACGCCCTGGCCGAGGCCGACGAACAGCGCCCTGAGCCCGGTGGTCAGACGTTGCGCCTGCCGCGTCGTCAGGATGCCTTGGCTGTACGGCCGTCCCGCGAACAGGGCCACCAGGTGGCTCTCCTGCGACCGGACGGACGCGGCGAGCCGGGACCCCAGGTCCGCATCGTGCAGGGCCATGTCCAGCAAGGTGATCTGGAGCGACAGCCGGGGCAGCGCGTCGGGGTCGGCGCACTCGCGCCAGTAGAACCGAGCGAAGGCGGCGACCGCGTCAAGTAGGTCCAGCCCTGCGGGGATCGCCTGCTCGACCTCTTCGTAGTACGGCCGCAGGTAGTCGGCCACCAGGGCGACCACCAGGCCGTTCTTGCTCCCGAACAGCGAATAGATGGCACCCGTGGTCACGCCGGCCCGTTCGGCGATCTCGTCGAGCTTCGCCCGGTGCCCGTCGCGGGAAACGACCTGAAACGCGGCGTCCAGCAAGGCGCGGCGATTGTGTTCCCTGGACTCCGCTCTCGTCATTCTCATACTTTGATTATTACCGTAATCTCATTACGGAACCGGTCGGCGGGCTAGTCAAGTCCGTTGAGCAGTCCAGGAGTTGTGGGGAGGGACACTCATGGCCCAGGTCGTGGTACCGCCGATGACGCGCCTGAGGGCGGGGGTCATCGCCGACGGCGTCTTCAAGGTCCTGCTCGCTGCGGCCTCCGTCGGCGGCGCCGTCCCGCTCGGCCACCTGCTCGGCGTGCCCGCTTGGCTGATGGTGATCGCCGGTCTGGCGCTGCTGGCCTGCGGCGGGGTCGAGATCCGGTACGCACGCAGACGGCCGGTCCGCACCTGCGTGCGGCTCATGGTCGCCTACGACAGCGGCTGGGTGCTGTCGGCCGTCGCCGGGTTTCTGATGGCTCGGCAGGGCAGCGGCGCCGGGGGCGAGGTGTGGATGGGGTACCAGACAGCCGCTTCCGTCGTGTTCGCCGCCCTGTTGGTGGCCGCCACCGCCACGCCGCCCTCCCCCGACGCCCGCGCGCACGACCCCGCCCACGCGCACGACCCCGCCCACTGACGGCCCCGACCCGCCGCCGATGTCGGGCCCCGGCCCGCCGCGGGCGTTTCCGAGGCGCCCTCTACCGTGGGACTCAGGGCCGCTCGGGCAAACAGGTCCGGCAGGGCCGCTCGGGCAACAGAGATGCCAGGGCCCGCAGGGGCCGTGTCGCCCGGCACAAGGGGGCGTGATGAAGGTTGTGGGGCATGAGCTGACGGCTCCCTGGGAGGGGGTGCTGCTGGAGCCCGCCGCGGGTGCCCGCGCGGGTGTGGTCGTGTTGGCCGGGTCCAGTGGCCGGGTGGACCGGCGGCGCGCCCGTCTCCTCGCCGAGCAGGGGCTGCTCGCGCTCGCCATCCGCTGGTTCGGGGGGCCGGGGCAGCCGAAGGGGATCTGCGAGGTGCCGCTGGAGACCTTCGTCGCCGCCGTGGAGCTGCTACGCGAACGTGGGGCCGGACGCGTCGGCATCCTCGGCGTCTCCAAGGGCGCCGAGGCCGCGCTCCTGACCGCGGTGCACGAGCCGCGCGTGGACGCGGTGGTCGCCCTTTCCCCGCCGTCGCTGGTCTGGTGCAACATCGGGCCGGGCCGCGACGGGCAGGCGCGCCCGTATCGCTCGTCGTGGACCTGGCGCGGGCACCCGCTGCCGTTCGTCCCGCTCGACGACTCCTGGCAGGCCGCCGAACAAGACCGGGGACCCGCCGCGATCCGCGGCCGGTACGAGCAGAGCGAAGCCACCGCCGCCTCCCGCCACGGGCGCCCGCTCCCGCTCGACGACTCCCGGCGGCCCGCCGAACAAGACCGGGGACCCGCCGCGATCCGGGGCTGGTACGAGCAGAGCGAAGCCACCTTCGCCTCTCGCCTCGACGTCGCCGCGATCGCGGTCGAGAAGGCGCGCGCCGACATCCTGCTGGTCGCCGGCGGTGACGACGCGATGTGGCCCTCCCTGCGGTACGCGCGGCAGTTGGCGGCGCGCCGCCGCGCGGCCGGTGTCCCCGTCGAGCTGGTGACCCGCGACGATGCGGGACACCGGCCACGCCTGCCCGGCGAGGACCCCGCCCCGCCCTCGACCGCCTTCCTTCACGGCGGCACGACCAGGGCCGACACCCTGCTCGGCAAAGCCGCCTGGGCTCCCCTCCTCAACCTGCTCGACCCGGCCCGCGCCGCGGCGGATCCCCGCGGTTGACCTTCCCCTTGGGGCAGCCCACAGCATCGGTGGAGCCGGGCGCGCCGCCCGGCGCGAGGAGGGGTGAGTGCGCATGGGGTTGCTGCCCATCGGGGCGTTCGCGAAGGCGTCCCGGCTGTCGCCGAAGGCACTGCGTCTCTACGACGAGCTCGGTCTGCTGCCCCCCGCCCGCGTCGACCCGGTGAACGGCTACCGCAGCTACGCGCCGGAGCAACTGGAAAGGGCCCGGCTCGTCGCCTGGCTCCGGCGGCTGGGGATGCCCCTGGCACGTATCCAGTACGTCTGCGCGCTGGAGGCGGGCCTTGCCGCGCAGGAGGTCCGCGCCTACTGGGCCCAGGTCGAGGCGGACACCGCGGCCCGGCGCGATCTCGCGTCCTTCCTCGTCGGCCATCTGTCCGGAAAGGACCCCACCATGTCCGATGACGCCACGCCCCTGACCATCCGGTACGCCGCCCTGTCCGACACAGGTCTCGTACGGGAACGCAACCAGGACACCGTCCACGCCGGACCCCGCCTGCTGGCCGTCGCCGACGGCTACGGCAGCGAGGGAGCGCCCGCGAGCGCCGCCGCGGTCGACGCGCTCAAGCACCTGGAGACCGAGACCGGCGGCGCACCGGCGGGCGGTCTCCTCAACCTCCTTGCGGACGCCGTCGATCGGGCCGAGCGGGCCGTGCACGGTCTCGCAGGACCCGGCACGTCGTCCGACGAGGCGGGCACGACCCTCACCGCGATGCTCTGGACCGGCTCGCACCTGGCCCTGGTCCACATCGGCGACTCGCGTGTCCACCTCCTGCGCGACGGCGAGCTGTTCCAGATCACGCACGACCACACCCTGGTGCAGTCGATGGTCGACGAGGGACGCCTCACCCCGGAAGAGGCCGTCTCCCACCCCCAACGGTCGCTGCTGGTACGCGCGCTGGGCCGGGGCGCCGACGCCACCCCGGACATGCGTCTCCACGACGTCGAGCGGGGCGACCGCTACCTGCTCTGTTCCGACGGCCTGTCCTGCGTCGTACCGGCCAAAAAGATACGCGGGGTGCTCCGCGAGAGCGCCGGTCCCGAGCAGGCCGTCCGCGCACTCGTCGCCCTCGCCAACGACCGCGGCGGCCCCGACAACGTCAGCTGTGTGGTGGCCGACGTGCTGGAAGTCCAGGGGTAGAGGCGCCGCTTTTCCGGGCCCGGGTGACGGCACCGGGCCCGGGTGACGGCAGCGGGCCGGTGACGGCACCGCTGCGACAGCAGCAGGCCTCGATGCCCGCACCGGGGCCGGCGGTACGGTGGCCCACTGACGAAAGGGCCTGCCTGTGTCGCTCTCATCGCCGCCGGGGGTCGCGTCCGACGACGACGCCGCCGAAGTCCTCAAAGTCCCTGACTTCAGGCGGCTGTGGGCGGCCAACGGGTTCCGGTACGCGGCCGCAGTGTGCTGCCCTACGTTCTCCCCAGGCCGCGCGTGGCGGACGGCAACGCCCGGTTGCAGACCTCCGAGACAGCCATCCAGGCCATCTCTCCCAGCGTCGCGGGCGTGCTGACGCAGAGCGTGGCCGCCCCCGTCCTGTACTGCTTCGCCGCACTGGGCCATCTCACCTCGCTCCTGTTCCTGCGGCGGATCCACCCCCAGGGCGACATCGCCCGGGGCGGGCCCGGCGCCGAGCAGAAGTTCGGGCGGGAGATCGCGGACGGGATACGCGTCCTGTTCCGGCAGCCGCTGCTGCGGCTCCTGCTTCACCAGGGCGCCCTCAACAACGTGGGCGCGGGCATCCTCCTGTCCATGCTGCCGGTGTTCCTGCTGCACGAACTCGGGCTCCCCGCCTGGCAGTACGGCCTGCTGTCCAGCCTGGGAGCCGTAGCCGGTTTGGCCGCCTCGCTGCTGGCCCCTCGGCTGCGCAGGCGCTTCGGCGAGATCCGCATGACGCTCCTCTTCTCCGCGCTGGCCCCGTTCGCCGTCGTCGCTGCGCCGCTGGCCGGAGTGTTCCGTCAGGCCGCGGTGCCCCTCATCGCGGTGGCGGAAATCCTCATCGGGATCACCGTCGTCGGCAGGGCCGTCTCCACGGCGGGGCTGCGCGCCCGGGTGACGCCCGACGCGTACATGGGGCGGGTCACGGCGGCCTACAGAGTCGCCATCCAGGGAGCCACCCCGCTCGGGGCGCTCGTCGGCGGTCTGATCGCCGGCCACTGGTCCACCGGCACCGCCCTGTGGGCCGGCGCCCTGGTCATGGCCCTGCCCCTCGTCCTGCTGCTGTCCTCCCCGCTGCGCCGCCACCGCACCCTGCCCGCCGAGTGGGAGGTGTGACGGTCGCGGTGGCGGTGCAGCGGGCCCGGCACCCGGATGGGCCGGCCCGGCGCCGGGGGCGGCTCCTCCCCCGTACGGGGGAGCCGTCCCCTCCTGCGTGGTGATGTGCGGCGGGCTCCCCGTCAGCAGCATGGAAGGCATGCTGAAGATCGAAGCGCTGCCCGGCGTCCCGCGCTGGGCCGTTCTCGCCGCGCACGCCGTGCCCCTCGTCACCCTGCCCTCCGGCCTGTGGCGGATCGCCCAGGTCGTTGGGCTCCCGGTGGCCGAGCAGTCGGGCCGCGACGGCCGTGAGGTGGTGCTGGCCGTCTCACTGGCCGTGGTGTCCGAAGCGCTCGGCCTGCTCGCGCTCGGCCTGGTACGCCCGTGGGGTGAAGTCGCGCCCCGCTGGCTCCCGTTCATCGGCGGCCGCCCCGTGCGTACCCTCGCCGCGGTGGTACCGGCGCTGCTCGGCGCGGCGACCCTGTGCGCGCTCGCGGGCTGGTTCGCCCTCACCCAGGCGCCCGACCTCATCGAGCGCGTCACCCGGACACCGGCCCAGCACGCCCTCCTCGTGGCCTGCTACGCCCCGCTGCTGGCCTGGGCGCCGCTCCTTGCGGCCACGGCGGTCGCGTACTACCGGCGCAGGACGGCCGACGCCCGACGGTGGAGCGGCCGGGGAACCGAAGCCGCGCTCCCCCAACTCCCCGGCGGCAACGGCGCGTTGAGGCCATGACCGGGCGGCCCGCGAACCTCTGACGCCTCGGACGGCCCGACGCGGGGTCAGACCGACGCGGGGTCAGACCGGGGCCGGGCCAGACCGACGGCCGGGTCAGACCGACGGCCGGGCCAGACCGACGGCGGGGCCAGACCGACGGCCGGGCCAGACCGACGGCCGGGCCAGACCGACGGCCGGGCCAGACCGAGGGCCGGGTCAGACCGACGGCCGGGCCAGACCGAGGGCCGGGCCAGACCGAGGGCGGGGTCAGACCGGCACGGGGTCAAACCAACGCCGGGTCAGAGCGCCGCACACGGCCCCTGGGTCGCCTTCACGTGCTGCATCGCGGTCAGCTTCCGTACGAAGACGATCGCCAGGATCGCGGCCGCGACGCCCAGAGCGTCGGACAGGATGACGACGTCCACCCCGCGCTGGAACGCCTCGGAGGTGTGGGCATCCTTCGCGAGGCTCGAACCGATCCGGCCGATCAGCAGGCTTGTCACCCACACACCCCACCAGAGCGCGAGGGGCCGCCGGGAAACGGGCCGCCACGAACCGTCCGGCGCGGCCTGGGTGCTGGCCGTCCAGACCTCACGGGCGACCTGGTACGGGATCCACAGGCAGCCGATCGGAATGAACCAGCCGCCGATGGCCCAGCCCCGGCCACGCGTGCACACCTCGCCGGCGAACACCTCGGCGTTGGCGCGGACCCGGTGGAACCACATGAGGAACACAGGCGCCGTGGCCAGCAGCGCAAGCACCTGGACATGGCCGGCGGACGAGTAGAGGACATCGGCGTGGTGGAGCTCGGACTCGCTGCGCGAGAACAGGTCCTCGCTCACTTCGTGCTGGACGGACCCGGCGTACACGGCGAAGACATAGACGGCGGCGGACACCGCGAGCAGCGCACTCGCGGCGCTGCCGAGCCCCTGCGGGGAACGCAGGACCGCGACGCCGGGCGGCGGCACGGAGGCAGGCGGCGGCACGACGCCGAGGCCGGGCGGTGGTACGGAGGCAGGCGGTGGTACGGAGGCAGGCTGAGGCTGCACGGTCGAAAACCCCCCCAGGGTTTGTGCGGACGTCCCGCTCCGGGCGGGACCGGAGGAATCTATGCCCTGCCGGCCGTGCGGCCCAAAGAGATGTCGGGGCGGGGCACTTCGGGGGTCAGAAGACGTCGGGGCACCAGGGCCGGCGCGCCGTGCGGAACAGATCGTCCGTGCGGGCCACCGCGCCGGCCCGCTCCTCCGTGACCCGGCCCAGCGCGAACAGTCGCCGCGCCGACTCGTCACCGAGATACAGGGACGCCAACTCCCGTACGTCCAGGGACAGTTCGGCGGTACGTGTGGTCGGCGTGCAGCGGGCGCCCGTCCCGCTCGTCTCCAGGAGGAAGCGGCCCGCCGCCGGACCCGTGGCGTCCAGCACCTCAAGGACGAGGGCGCCATCGGTGGCGTACGTGCGTGCCTCAAGGGCCGCGGCGACGTCGAGCAGCCGCAGCCACAGGAAGTCGGCGTGGGTCACGGTCTTCGCCGCGCGCGGGTTCGGGAAGTACAGCGGCAGCAGGTCGTCGGGGGCGCGGTAGCCGGTGCGCACCGTGCGGATCCAGTCGATGGAGCAGAGGTAGTGCCACAGGGCACGGTCGGCCTCGGGGGTGAGGCCCATCAGGCCCTTCACCGTCGCCGTGTTCTCCGGCAGCTTGGCGTCGCTCCACCGCTCGTCGGCCGTGTACACGGCAAGCCCGGCCGGGTCGCCGGCCGCCGTGCGGTACACCGCGAAGAACGGCTCCGTCCACGGCTCGTCACGGCGGACCGCGCCGGTGGTCAGGTCCCACCAGCGCCGGTCGCGGCTGATCGCGCCGGGCTGGGACGGCCGGAAACGTTCGAACACCTCGGCGCCGGCCTTGGCCGCCTCGGCGGGGTCGACCAGATCCACGCGGCCGCCGTCGGCCGGGCGCGACCAGTGCGGGTCGAGCCCGGTGCGGGCCACGTCGATCTCCCACTCGGTGAGCGAGGTGGCGGGCCCGTACCCGTACCGGCCGTAGATCGGGTACTCGTCGGCGATCAGCGTGGACGCGGCCTCGCCGCGCTCGCGGACCGCCGCGAGCTCGGCCGCCATCATCCGGGTCAGCAGGCCGCGCCTGCGGTGCGTGGGTGAGACGGTGACGTTGCTGACCGCGCTCACGGGCAGCGCGGCACCACCCGGCACGGTCAGCTCCTGCGCGAAGGAACGGAACGTCGCCACGCACCGGCCGGCGTCGAAGGCGCCCTGGACCCGGCTCAGGTCGGTGTTGTCCAGCAGGGTCCGCGCGAACCGCTCGCTCACCACCGGCGGGCGCAGGAACCCCACACCGACCGCCTTGACCCAGTCGGTGAACTCGGTCTCTGCGACGGTACGGACCTCGATGGCGGGCACGGCCGGGATGCTCATGGGGCCCACGCTAGGCGGGCTCCGCTCAGAATGTCGCGCGAATTTCACCGACCTCGACGGCCCCGCCGAACAGCGGCGCCCGGCCGATCCGGCCGACCACCGGGGCGTCCACGCCCAGGAGGCGGAGCGCGCGGGCCAGGATCGGGCCGAGCGCGCGGATCGCGCCGTCGTCGACCTTGAAGGCGAGCGCGCGGCCGTCGGCGAGGGCGACGGCCTGCACGGCCTCCGCGCCCATCTTCGACAGCGTGCCGGGCACCTCCCGCATCAGCCAGGTGTCGGGCCGCCGGGTGCCGGCCACGTACTCGGGGTGCGTGCGCATCGCCTCGGCGACCCGGCCCTCGGGCGTACCGGCCGCGGCCGTCGCGAAGGCGGCGAAGGCGCGGGCGAGACCGGTCAGGCTGATCGCCATCAGCGGCGCCCCGCAGCCGTCGGTGCCGACGGAGGCGACCGGCTCGCCCGCTGCGGCCTCGACCGACTCGTGGACCAGGCGCTGGAGCGGGTGGGCCGGGTCGAGGTAGCCGGCCAGGTCCCAGCCGTTCTGCTTGCAGACCGCGAGCATCGCCGCGTGCTTGCCCGAGCAGTTCATGGTGAGCCGTTCGCGGACGTGGCCCGCGGCGAGGTACGTCTCGGCTTCGGCGGCGTCCAGCGGCAGGTCGGGCGGCGTCTGGAGATCGTCCGGGCTCAGCCCGTGCTCGGCCAGCATCTTGCGTACGAGATCGAGGTGGAAGCCCTCGCCCGAGTGGCTTGCGGCGGCGATGGCCAGGCGCTCCCCGGACAGTTCGAGCCCGGCCCGCAGCACGGCGGCGGCCTGCATCGGCTTGTTGGACGAGCGGGGGAAGACGGGCGCGGCCGGGTCGCCGAGCGCGAACTCGACGCTGCCGTCGGCCGCCAGCACCACGAGCGAGCCCCGATGGTGGCCCTCGACGAATCCGGAACGTACGACTTCGGCGAGGACCGGGGGTATCGGGGACGTCGAGGACACGGCGGTCATGGGGTGCGGCCTTCCGGACGGGTGACCTGCCCCGGAGGGATCTCTTCCGGACGGGCGGGTCAGATGAGCAAATCGTCTACTTGTGCTTCCCCATCACGGTACCTGCGGGCGATCTCGGCACTGCAATCGTCGGCGGTGCGCTGGAGCCGCTGGCGGCGCCGCGAAACCTGCTGCTCGTAGCGGATCAGGCGTCCGGTCGCGGTGTGCAGCTCGTCGTCCGTACGGGCGGCCAGGTCGGAGAGCTCGACCTCGGCGTCCATCTCGGCGGCGAGCATCCGGTACTCCTCGCTGCGCGGCGCGGACAGCGTGACGTGCCGGGCGGAGGCCCGGTGCGAGGACGGCGCGTCGGTCAGGATCTCGGCAAGCCGCTCCACCACCGGCGCCTGCGGCCCGGTGCGCCGGGCCAGTTCGGCCCGCAGGATGTCGATCCGGCCGTGCAGCAGCCGCCGCACATAGCTGAGGTCGGCCTCGTCGCGCTGCGACTGACGGCGCAGCGTGCGCAGCTCGGCGAGCCGGAGTGCGGCCAGGTCGTGGTCGCGCTGGGGCGGCAGCGCGCCGCCGGCCCACCGCACGGCGGATCGCACGGCGGTACGCGGACTGGTCCGGGTCAGCGATACGGGGCCGGACGACTGCCCGGCGCCTGGTGTACTCATGCGTCTTTCCGTCCCCTCGACCGGTGCATGGGGTCTCCCTGGGCCCGAAGGACCACGGGGAAGCACCGCCTGTACGCATCGTGCCACTCCGGGTACGCACGTGCAGGTGCACTGCACCCGTTCAGCCGCTCGGAATTCGGCCGCTCCGGTGGCATAGGTTGGGCCGCATGCGAGCGGTGGTGCAGAGAGTCGACGGCGCGAAGGTCGTCGTGGCGGGCGAGACGGTCGGCGAGATCACGGGCGAGGGTCTGTGTGTCCTGGTCGGAGTCACCCATGAGGACAATCCGGACAAGGCGGCGCAGCTCGCCCGCAAGGTGTGGTCGGTTCGCATCCTTGAGGGCGAGAAGTCCTGCTCGGACGTGAATGCACCCTTGCTGGTGATTTCGCAGTTCACTCTCTACGGGGACGCCCGCAAGGGCCGCCGCCCCACCTGGAACGCGGCCGCCCCGGGCGATGTGGCGGAGCCCCTGGTCGACGAGGTGGTGGCTCAGCTGCGTGCGCTCGGTGCCCGGGTGGAGACGGGCCGCTTCGGCGCGGACATGCGGGTGTCCCTCACCAACCACGGCCCGTTCACGATCGTCGTCGACGTCTGAGACCGGGGCCGCGCGGGCCCCACGGCTCGCGGCCTGCGGCTCGGCCCAGAAGGAGGATCGGCCTCTACGGCTGGGCCCAGAAGGAGGCTCGGCCTCCCCGGCTGGGCCCAAAAGGAGGCTCGGCCTCCCCGGCTCGGCGCCCTACGGCTCGACCACGACCTCCTGGGCCGCCGCCGTGTTCCCCGCCAGCAGTTCCGCGTCCACCGGCACGTTCCGCTTGACCAGGGCGAGCGCGATCGGGCCGAGCTCGTGGTGACGGGCCGAGGTCGTGATGAAGCCGAGCTGACGCCCCTCCGCCCCATCGGCCGCGAGCCGCACCGGCGTACCGGAACCGGGAAGCAGCACCTCGCTGCCGTCCAGGTGCAGAAAGACCAGGCGGCGCGGCGGCTTCCCCAGGTTGTGGACGCGGGCGACCGTCTCCTGGCCCCGGTAGCAGCCCTTCTGGAGGTGGACGGCCGGGCCGATCCAGCCCACCTCGTGCGGGATCGTGCGGTGGTCGGTCTCGAAGCCGAGCCGGGGCCGGTGCGCCTCGACCCGCAGCGCCTCGTACGCCAGGATCCCGACGAGCGGGCCCGCCGCGTCCGCGTACGTCTCCAGGTCGGCGCGCGGCAGGAACAGATCACGGCCGTACGCCGTCTCGCGCACCACCACCCCGTCGGGCACCTCGGCGATGGAGCCGGCCGGCAGGTGCACCACCGCGAACTCCTCGGTGCGGTCGGCCACGTCCACCCGGTAGAAGAACTTCATCGACTCCAGGTAGGCGATCAACTCGCCCTGGGTGTCGGGCTCGACGTGGATCCACACCGTCGTGCCGTCGTCCACGAGATACAGGGCGTGTTCGACATGCCCGTTCGCGGACAGGATCAGCGCCTCGGTGGCCTGCCCCGCGGGCAGGTCGCTCACGTGCTGGGTGAGCAGCAGGTGCAGCCAGCTCAGCCGGTCGTCACCGGTGACGGTGAGGACCCCGCGGTGCGAGAGGTCGACGAGTCCGGTGCCACCGGCGAGCGCGCGCTGCTCGCGGAACAGATCGCCGTAGTGCGCCGCGACTCCTTCGTCGCGCCCTTCGGCGGGGACGGCGCCGGCCTGGGACAGCAGAGGGCTCTTCATGGACGCAAGCCTACGACTCGGCGCCCGGGGCCTTCCTGGCGCAGTCGGCGCAGCGGCCGAAGATCGCGAAGTGCTTCATGTCCGTCTCGAAGCCGAAGTCGTGCCTCAGCTTCGCGGTGAAGTCCGCGGCCACCTCGACATCGGCCTCGATCACCGCAGTGCAGTCGCGGCACACCAGATGGATGTGGTGGTGGCGGTCGGCCAGGTGGTACGTCGGGGCGCCGTGGCCCAGATGGGCGTGCGAGACGAGACCCAGCTCCTCAAGGAGCTCAAGCGTCCGGTACACGGTGGAGATGTTCACGCCGCCCGCCGTCTTCCGCACCTGGGTGAGGATGTCGTCGGGCGTCGCGTGTTCCAGTACGTCCACGGCCTCCAGGACGAGCTGTCGCTGGGGCGTCAGGCGGTAGCCGCGCCTGCGGAGGTCGCTCTGCCAGTCGGTGGTCACCACGCTCCCAGCGTAAGACCTACTTGAAGAAGGCGATCCCGTCGTCGGGAAGATCGCCGAGTCCGCGCGCCATGTCCGCGACCTCTTCCGGCGTGACGACCTTTTTCAGGTGCGCCGACATGTACGGACGGAGCTCGACCTCGGGCGTCGCCTTCTCGCCGACCCACATCAGGTCGCTCTTGACGTACCCGTAGAGGCGCTTGCCACCGGTGTAGGGCCCGGAGGCCGCGGTGCGCGCCACGGCGTCCGTCACGAGGTCGATCTGCGGCTTCTGGTGGGCGAGCTCGCCGTACCAGATCTCCACGATGCCCTGGTCACGGACCATGACGACCTCGACCTTGCGGTCCTTGTCGATGCGCCAGTAGCCGGACTCGGACTCCAGGGGCTTCACCTTGTTGCCCTCGGCGTCCAGGATCCAGGAGTGCGAGACGTACTCAAGGAAGTCACGGCCGTCGTGGGAGAAGGTCACGGACTGCCCGAAGTTCGCCTTCTCGGCACCGGGGAAGTCGGTGACACCGGCGCCCTCCCACGTACCGAGGAGGAAGACCAGGGGGACGAGGTCGGGGTGGAGGTCGGACGGGATCTCGATCATGAGGCTGCGATCTCTTCGTTGCGGAGGATTGAGCGCGGAGGCCGACAGGCCCTAGGGGGTGTCTGGTGGATCATGGCCGGGGGCGCGGCGCCTGGCACGGCACCTCGCGGCGTTGCCGAAACGCCCCGATAGCTCCGCTATCAAGCCGTTCCGGCGCCTTGCGATGCACCGCACCAGACGCCGCACCCTGACCGACCCTGATCCACCAGACACCCCCTAGCGCTGGCCCTGGTACAGCTTCTTCACGGTCAGACCGGCGAAGGCGAGGACGCCGACGCAGACCAGGACAAGGAGGGTGGAGAAAACAGCCTCAAGCACGGGGGGCTCCTCGCAGCAGCAGGTGTAGGGCGGTCAGGGCCGGCCCCCAGCCTAATGGGTGGGAGGCCGGCCCTCTCGGTGAGGTACGCCGCCGGTGGCATGGCCCGCGTGCGGCGGGCCCGTAGGTACCGGGCGGATCCGCACATCGGCCCAGACGCACTTGCCGGGGGTGCGCGGGACGACGCCCCAGCGGGAGGACAGGGACGCGACCAGCAGCAGGCCGCGCCCCGATTCCCAGTCTTCGGGATCCGCCGGTCGAGGCAGCCGTTCGCCCCGGGCGTCGGTGACCTCCAGGCGGAGGGTGTACGGCGCCCCGGACGCCGATGCCGCCTCGGTCAGCCTCAGGTGGAAGTCCCGCCCGCGTACGTGCCCGTGCCGCACGGCGTTCGCCACGAGTTCGGCGGCGATGAGCGTGACCACGTCGTTGAGGTCATCACCGTACGGATGCCCCCAGTCATCCAGTCGGTGGGAGACGAGACGCCGGGCGAGCCGCGCGCCGCGCGGAGTGGAGGTGAACCGCATGGCGAACTCATGCGCAGGCGCGGCCAGTTGGGGCAGTTCGCTGCCCAGGGAAGTTACTGACTTCATGCCCTCACGCTCCCGTGCCCCGCGTAGCGTTGACCATCCACGACGCCGTGACCGTGACCCGCTGTACGCGTACGGGTGCGGGCTGTACGCGCGCGAGCCGTGACCGTTGGTGGCGCGAGCGCAATGGGGTGGGCATGAGCGAAGAAGCTGAGACGGAAGAGCCGGAGACGGGGACGGAGCCGGAGGAGGGGGCCGAGCCGGGTTCGGGCGTACCGCACATCTTCGGGCGCCAGCTGAAGCGGTTCCGGGTGCGGGCGGGCCTGGACCGCGCCCAACTCGGCGCCCGCACCGGGTACTCGGCGTCGACCATCGCCTCGTACGAACAGGGCAGACGTATCCCGTCGGGGCAGTTCATCACGCTGGTCGACCAGGTGCTCGGCGCGAATGGGGTGCTGACCGAGCTGATCGAGGAGATGGAGAAGGCGCAGTTTCCGGCCTTCTTCCAGGATGCGGCTGCGTTGGAGAAGAAGGCGATTGCGCTGCATGTCTTCGCTACGAAGGCCATCCCGGGTCTTCTCCAGACAGAGGGCTACGCACTTGCGGTGTTCAGGATGTGGCGTCCACTCCTGGACGAGGAGACTGTGCAAAAGCGGGTCACTGCCCGTCTGGCCCGGCAGGACATCTTTGCTCAGTCCGCATTCCCGACCATCAGCTTCGTGATCGAGGAGCACCTGCTGCGTCGACCGCTTGGCGGAAAGGCGGTGATGCGTGGGCAGTTGGAGCAGATCCTGCTCCACGGACAGCGCCGTAATGTCGAAATCCAGGTGATGCCGACGGCTCGCGAGGAGCACGCTGGACTCGAAGGTCCGTTCACCTTGATCGAAACGAAGGAAGGGCGCAGGATCGCCTACGTGGAAACGTACAAGTTCAGCCGTCTCCACACCGACCGTGAGGCGGTCAGGGAACTGGAAGACCAGTACGGCCTCTTGCGCGCCCAGGCCCTCACACCGCGCGAATCACTGGCCCTCGTAGAGCAGCTGCTGGGAGAGACATGAACGTCGAAGAGTCGACCGAGCTGACGTGGTTCAAGAGCAGCTACAGCACCGGCCAGGGAGGCGAGTGCATCGAGATCGCCCTCGCCTGGCGCAAGTCCAGCTACAGCGCCGGCGACGGCGGCGAATGCGTGGAGGTCGCCGCCTGCCCCACCACCATCCACGTCCGCGACTCCAAGCAGCCCCCCGCCACCGCCCCCACCCTCGCGGTGTCTGCCGCCGCCTGGGAGTCGTTCCTCGGGTTCGCCCTTCGGACGTGACTCCGCACCGGGGCACACAGCCGTGCCACTGAGCGCGCGGCTGTTGTGGCTCGGCATACAGTTCGACGCATGCCGAACCAGAAACTCGTCATCAAGGTGACCGCCGGTGCCGACGCGCCTGAGCGGTGTTCGCAGGCCTTCACCGTCGCGGCGGTGGCCGTCGCCAGCGGGGTGGAGGTGTCGCTGTGGCTGACCGGTGAGGCGTCCTGGTTCGCCCTGCCGGGCCGGGCCGCCGAATTCGAGCTCCCTCATGCCGCGCCGCTGCCCGACCTGATCGAGTCGGTCCAGGCGGGCGGCCGGATCACCCTGTGCACGCAGTGCGCGACTCGCCGCGAGATCACGGAGCAGGACGTCCTGGAGGGCGTACGCATCGCGGGGGCGCAGGTGTTCGTGCAGGAGATCATGGCGGATGGCGTGCAGGCGCTGGTGTACTGAGCGTACTGAGCGCCGTTCCGCCGCGTACGGGTCGCCTACGGCTCGCGTACGGCTACGGGCGGCGCTTCTTGCCGTCCAGCTCGTCCCACCACTCGTCCGACTTCGGATCGCCCGACGGGTCGTCCCACCAGCGGTCGTCGGGGCCGCGCCGGTTGGCGATCATCGCGGCGACCGGCGGGATGACCATGGCGACCACGCACATCGCCACGGCCGCGGGGACGGACCACAGGCGCACGAAACCCCAGGCGGACACGAAGAGCAGAATGCAGCCGCCCATCATCCAGAAATAGCCGCGCCGACGCCGGGCCAACATGAATCCAGCGTACGACCGAGGGGGCCGGCCCGATACGCCGGAGCGGGCCCGTTCCGTACCGGCCCCGTACAGGCGCGCCCGGCCCCGCACGGCGCGAAGGGCCGCACCCCATTCCAAGGCGTCCAACCCCCGGGGTGCGGCCCTTCGGCCGGTACTGCGGTGCTGCCGTCGGTCAGACGGCGATGGCGACCTCGGCGAGGCCACCGGTCTGGGCGACGACCGTACGGTCCGCGCTGCCGCCCGGCACCAGGGCGCGCACGGTCCACGTGCCCTCGGCCGCGTAGAAGCGGAACTGTCCGGTGGCCGAGGTCGGGACCTCGGCGGTGAACTCGCCGGTCGAGTCGAGCAGGCGCACGTAACCGGTGACGGGCTCGCCGTCGCGGGTCACCTGGCCCTGGATCGTGGTCTCACCGGGCTTGATCGTCGAGGCGTCGGGGCCGCCGGCCTTCGCTCCACACATGGGTTCTTCCTTACGGTCTACGGTCGGGTACGGCTGGGGCTGTGCGGGCTGCGCGGGACTACTTGTTGGCGCCGAGCTCGATCGGCACGCCGACGAGGGAGCCGTACTCGGTCCACGAGCCGTCGTAGTTCTTGACGTTCTCCTGGCCCAGGAGCTCGTGCAGCACGAACCAGGTCAGGGCCGAGCGCTCACCGATGCGGCAGTACGCGATGGTGTCCTTCGCGAGGTCGACCTGCTCGTCCTCGTAGAGGGCCTTGAGCTCGTCGTCCGACTTGAAGGTGCCGTCGTCGTTGGCGTTCTTCGACCACGGGATGTTGCGGGCGGACGGGACGTGGCCCGGGCGCTGCGACTGCTCCTGCGGGAGGTGGGCCGGGGCGAGCAGCTTGCCGGAGAACTCGTCGGGCGAGCGCACGTCGACGAGGTTCTGGTTGCCGATCGCGTTCACGACGTCGTCGCGGAAGGCGCGGATCGAGGCGTCCTGCGGCTTGGCCTTGTACTGGGTGGCCGGGCGGTTCGGGATCTGGTCGCCGTCCACGAGGTCGCGGGAGTCGAGCTCCCACTTCTTGCGGCCGCCGTCGAGGAGCTTGACGTCCTGGTGGCCGTAGAGCTTGAAGTACCAGAAGGCGTACGAGGCGAACCAGTTGTTGTTGCCGCCGTACAGGACGACGGTGGTGTCGTTGCCGATGCCCTTGGCGGAGAGGAGCTTCTCGAAGCCCTCCTGGTCGACGAAGTCGCGGCGGACCGGGTCCTGGAGGTCCTTCGTCCAGTCGATCCGGATCGCGTTCTTGATGTGGTTCTTCTCGTAGGCCGAGGTGTCCTCGTCGACCTCGACGATGGCAACCTTCGGGTCGTCGATGTGGGCCTCGACCCAGTCGGCGTCTACCAGGACGTCGCTGCGGCTCATGTTGATCTCCTCCGGGGCAGTCTGCGGGGGCGGCGGTGCGGTGCTGCGGCGATGCGGCGAGCAGGTGTGCGGGTAGGCGTCTGCGGCGCGCGTACGCGGCACGGGGGGTGGGCCTGACTGGCCTGAGTGCGGCCAAGTGGCCCGGGGAATGCGGGAGTTGAGCGTCCCGCTCAGAAGGGGCGACAGAGCATGGCGGCGACGCGGCACAGGTCTACTGCCCGCCGCTTCGTGAGGTCCGCCTGTCGCTTCATGCGTCCGATCGTAGGGACGCGTGCCGGGCGTGTCACCGGCGTGTCACATGCTGAGACTCGATCATCCGCATGCTGATACGTGGGGGAGGCTGCGGGGGGTTCTCGCGGCGGCGGGGGTACGTGTTCGGGGTGCGGTGGGTGGTTTGCGGACCGGGGTGTCTCACCATGCGGGCGTTCCTCACGGGGGGGGGGGAGTTGCCCACCCGCCCGCCCGTGACGGATGCCGGAGAGTGCGGGCCCCTGGGGCTCCGCCCCAGACCCCGGGGGTTCGCCCACCCACCCACCCGTGCGGCTACTTGAAGGTGCAGCCCCCTGGGGCTCCGCCCCAGACCCCACGCGGGGGCTCCGCCCCCTGCACCCCCGTTCGCGCCTGAACGGCGCTCGTCCTCAATCGCCGGACAGGC